>DATJUT010000015.1 GCA_035502185.1 Gemmatimonadales bacterium | reverse complement strand
TCTCGCAACTGGTCTCTGTCGCAGGGGCGTGCTACCTTGAGAGTGCCCCAGGTCCGACGGGCGAGGGCGCACGAACCGCGTCAGGGCCCCGAAGGCAGCAGCGCTAAGTGATGTCTCGCGTCGCGGCGGGGAGCCTGGGGCATCCTCTCCTCCTTCCCGATCACCGAGTCGCATGTACCTAGCCCTCGCACGCCGCTACCGTCCGCGTCTGTTCGCCGACCTGGTCGCCCAGGAGCACGTCGCGCGCGCGCTCCGCGGCGCCGTGGAGCAGGGGAAGGTCGCCCACGGCTACCTGTTCGCCGGCCCGCGCGGCGTGGGCAAGACCACCGCCGCCCGCATCCTCGCCATGGCCCTGAACTGCGAGGCCCGCCACGCGGGCCGGCCCACCGCGGCCCCCGGCGAGCCGTGCGGCGAGTGCCCGTCGTGCGCGCGCATCTGGGCGGGCTCGGCGAGCCTCGACGTGGTCGAGATCGACGCGGCCAGCAACCGCGGCGTGGACGACGCGCGCGACCTCCGCGAGCGGGCGATGTACGCGGCGTCGCAGGAGGGCCGCCACAAGGTGTACATCGTGGACGAGGCCCACATGCTGACCCGCGACGCCTGGAACGCCCTCCTCAAGATCCTCGAGGAGCCGCCGGCGGGCGTCGTCTTCGTCTTCGCCACCACCGAGCCGCACAAGATCACCAACACCGCCGCGCCGGTGATGAGCCGGCTGCAGCGGTTCGACTTCCGGCGGGTGGGGCCGCAGGCGATCGCGGACCACGTCCGGAGCGTCCTGGTGCGGGAAGGCCTCACCGCGGACGACGACGCGGTCGAGATCATCGCCCGCGTCGCCGACGGCGGCCTGCGGGACGCGCTGTCGGTCCTGGACCAGGCCACCGCGTTCGGCGAGGGCACGCTCACCGCGGCGCGGGTACGCCAGGTCCTGGGCCTGGTGGGCGACGAGCTCTACGCCGAGGCGCTGGACATGGTCGCGGAGCACCGGGCGGCGGACGTGTTCCCGTTCGTCGCCAAGCTGGTGGAGGCCGGTCTCGACCTCACGGCGTTCACGGACGGCGCGGGCGACGTGCTGCGCGCGCTGCTCGCGGTGCGGCTCGGGGGCCGGCCCGAGGGCGTGTCGTCGGCGCTCGCGGCGCAGGTGAGCCGCATCGCTCCGGCCCTGGAGCCCGGCGACCTCCTGCGGATGCTCCACGTGCTCGAGGAGGCGGAGGAGCCGATCCGGCGCGGGGCGCATGCCCGGCTCGCCGTCGAGACGATGCTGGTGCGGTGGTGTCTCATGGACCGCACCGTGGAGATAGCGGAACTGCTCAGAGGCGAGAGTGCAGGGAAGTTGCCGGACGGCAAGGTGCGAGCGGTGACCAGAGCGTCGGAGGGCGGCGGCCAGAGCCCGGCACCCGCCTCGTCGCGCCCGGCGACGATGCGCGACCCGGCGGCCCCTGCCGTACGCGAGAGCGCGGCGCCGGCGGCGTCGGCACCGACACCGGCCCCCGCGCCGGCGCCGCCGCGAGCGAGCGCGCCGGGCGGCCCGCTCACCCTCGAGGCCGTGCGCGGCGCCTGGGCGGACGTCGTGGCGGCCGCGCGCGCGGAGAAGCCGATGCTCGCCAGCGCCCTCGAGGATGCGGAGCCGGTGGCCTGCGACGGCACGGCGGTCCGCATCCGCGCCAGGGGAGGCAACCCCATGACCGGGGAGGGGCTGAGCCGGGGGCGCCCGTCGATCGAGGCGATCGTGGGGCGGGTGCTCGGCACCCCGGTCCGGGTCGTCGCCGCGGAGGCGTCCGGCGGACCACCCCGGGCCCAGGCCGGGTCCCCCGGCGGGAGCGCGGGCCCCGGTGCGCCGAGCGGGACGGTGCGCGAGTCGCCGGTCCGTCCCACCGCGCAGCGGGTCACCGCCACGGGGGCGAAGGCCGAGCGGCTCCAGGCCCTGCGCGGGAAGGACCCGACGCTAGATAGCGCTATAGACAGCTTGGACTTGGAGCTTCTCGAGTAGGCTTGCCCCCGGCAGGCGCGGGGCCTAGGTTTCCACCAATGACCGATATTCGTGCGCTCCTCCAGTTCGGGCAGCAAATGCAGGGGCGGTTGGCCGCGATTCAGAGCGAGCTGGCGCAGCGCACCGTGACGGGCTCGGCCGGTGGCGGCATGGTCACCGTGACGGCCGACGGCCGGGGCCAGGTGCGGGAGGTCCACATCGACCCCAGCCTGCTCGGGGGCGACGTCGAGATGCTCGAGGATCTGGTCGTGGCCGCGGTGGCGGAGGTGCAGAAGCGGGCGGCGGAGATGGCCCAGGACGAGGTCAAGAAAGTCCAGAGCGTCCTGCCGTTCCCGCTGCCGTTTTCGCTGTAGCCGTGTCCGCCATCGAGGAGCTGGTCGCCGAACTCGCGAAGCTCCCGGGAATCGGCCGCAAGACGGCGCAGCGCCTGACGTACTTCCTGCTCAAGCAGCCCCGTGAGGAGTCCGCGCGCCTGGCCCGTGCGGTGGCCGCGCTCGGCGAACGGATCCGCGCCTGCTCGGTCTGCGGGGACCTCACGGAGTCGGACCCGTGCGCCATCTGCAGCGACGCGCGGCGCGATGGCGCGCTGATCTGCGTCGTGGAGGAGGCCTCCGACGTGGCGGCGATCGAGCGGTCCGGCGAGTACCGGGGCCGCTACCACGTGCTGGGCGGCCGGCTCTCGCCGCTGGACGGCGTGGGACCCGACCAGCTGAACGTGGCGTCGCTGCTGGCGCGCGTGGCCAACGGCACGGCCGTGCGGGAGATCATCGTGGCCACCAATCCGTCGGTGGAGGGGGAGGCGACGGCCCACTACGTGGAGCGCACGCTGCGCGCGCGCTCGCCGGACGTGGCGGTGACCCGGCTGGCGCGGGGCCTGCCCGTGGGCGGCGAGCTGGAATACGCCGACGGGGAGACGATCGCGCAGGCGTTTTCCGCGCGGCGGCAGTTCCCGGGCGCGTGAGACACCGGGGACTGTACTTCGCGGCTGCGGCGACGGCGGGATTCCTGGCCGGCGCGGTGCTGGCGCAGCGCTCCATGGGGAGGTGGCGGAGCGCGCTGTTCAGCGCCCGCCCCTTGCGCCGTCTGGCGGCGTTGGGGTATTTGAGCGGGCACCCGGGCGTGGAGGCGGTGCAGGTGCTGCGCGACTACCTCGCCTGGGAGGTCCATCCCGCCCTCCGGCGCCGGGCCGAGAGCATCGTACGCCGGATGGAAGCGCAACTCTCCTGAGCGGAGCACGGATGCCTGGTGCGTCGAGCTGGTCGTTCCGCGAAGAGGACTACAAGGCCATCACCGAGCACATGAATGGCCTGTTGCGGGAGACCAACGTGAAGAGCCTCATCCTGGTCGACCGGAACGGCCAGGTGGTGGCGAACGTGGGGGAGCCGCCCCAGTTCGACCCGCAGGCCTTCGCCTCGCTGACGGCCGCCGACTTCAGCGCCAACGACCAGCTCGCCAAGATGATCGGCGAGCACGAGTTCTCCTCGCTGTTCCACCAGGGCGAGAAGGAGTCGATGTACCTCGCCGACGTCGCGCGCCGGGTGATCCTGGTGGCGCTGTTCGACAGCCGCACCACCCTCGGGCTGGTGCGCCTCAAGGTCAAGGGAACGGTCGAGATCCTCACCAAGGTGTTCGAGGACATGTTCAACCGGTCCGGCACGCAGAGCGCGCGGGTCGAGGGTTTCGGCACCAAAGAGGCGGAAGATGAGATCGACAAGCTGTTCGGGGACTGACCACAGAGGGCTCGCGCCATGTCGATGATCAACTACGCCTCGCGCGAGATCAACTGCAAGCTCGTCTACTACGGCCCGGGGCTCGGCGGCAAGACCACCAACCTCGAGCACGTGTACGGCAAGGTGCAGCCCAACACGCGCGGCAAGCTGATTTCGCTGGCGACCGAGACCGAGCGGACGCTGTTCTTCGACTTCCTGCCGGTGGATCTCGGCACGATCCGCGGCTTCAAGACCCGCTTCCACCTCTACACGGTGCCGGGCCAGGTCTACTACAACGCGAGCCGCAAGCTGATCCTCAAGGGCGTGGACGGCATCGTGTTCGTCGCCGACAGCCAGGTCGAGCGGATGGAGGCGAACATCGAGTCGATGCAGAACCTGTACGACAACATGGCCGAGTACGGCTACGACCTGACCAAGCTCCCGTTCGTGATCCAGTACAACAAGCGCGACCTGCCCAACGCCTCGCCCATCAAGGACCTCCAGGCCGGCCTCAATCCCGGCTGGCCGCTCGCGAACCCGGACCGGCACCAGGTCACGCCCGACGCCAACTGGGCGGGCGAGTACCTGGTCTGGCAGCTCCCGACCGGGGAGTGGATCGAGCGGGCCCCGGCCTACGAGGCGGTGGCGATCACGGGTGACGGGGTCTTCGAAACGCTCAAGGCCGTCAGCAAGCTGGTCCTGAAGTCGCTGGGTTGATCCCGGCATGTGGAACCTGCCGAACCTGCTGACGCTGGCGCGCATCGGACTGGCGCCCGTCATCGCGCTCCTGCCGTTCATCGAAGGGTACTGGCCCAAGGTCATCGCGTTCATCATCTTCGTCGCCGCCGCCGTGAGCGACGTGGTCGACGGCTACCTGGCGCGCCGCAGCCAGCAGGTCACCGACCTCGGCATGCTGCTCGACCCCGCCGCCGACAAGGCGCTCCTGATCGCCACCCTGGTGCCGATCTACTGGATCACCCGCCACCCGACCGTGCTGTACGGCATCCCCTGGTGGGGCAGCCTGCCCCTGTGGGTGGCCGTGATCCTGGTGGGCCGTGAGCTGCTGATGACGCTGATGCGCTACGAGGCCAACAAGCGCGGCGTGGTGATCCCCGCCGGCCGGGAGGGGAAGCTCAAGGCCATCCTCCAGTACGTCTTCATCGGCGCCACCATCGCCTGGTTCGCCTGGAAGGACTACCTGGTCCGGACCGGTCTCACCGGCCGCATGCGCAACGCGTGGGACGAGTTCCACGGCGCCTTCGTCGCCGTGACGCTCGGTCTCGCGGTCGTCCTCACGGTGTATTCGTTCGTCGTCTACCTGGTCAAGTACCGCGCGCTGTTCCGCGCCTCGGCGCGGTAGTCCGTGGACTGCGAGCTCCTGACCGTCGGCACCGAGCTGCTGCTCGGTTTCACGGTCGATACCAACGCGGCGTTCGCCGGCCGCGCGCTCGCCGCCGCGGGGATCCGGCTGGCGCGCCGCGTCACGGTCGGCGACGACGCCGAGGCCATCCGCGAGGCCACCGCGGCGGCCCTGGAGCGCACCGGCACGGTCATCGTCACCGGCGGCCTGGGTCCGACGCGCGACGACGTCACCCGGGATGCGGTGGCGGCGCTGTTCGGCCTCGCGCTGGTCCGCGATCCCGCCCTCGTGGCGGCCCTGGAGGAGCGCTTCGCCCGGCTCGGCCGTGGGCCGATGCCGGAGGCCAACCGCCGCCAGGCCGACGTACCGCACGGCGCCAGGGTGCTGCCGAACCGCTGGGGCACCGCGCCCGGCCTGGTGCTCGAGGACGGCCGTGGCCGCCTGGCGATCCTGCTGCCGGGAGTGCCCACGGAGATGCAGGGCCTCCTCGCGCAGGAAGTCATCCCGCTGCTGCTGGAGCGGCGGGCGCGCACCGCGGCGGCGCCGCGGGCCGGCACGGAGGCGGCGGCGCACGGACGCGCGGAGGCACCGGCAGCGGGAGGAACCGGAGCTCCGGCCTCCGGAGGCGGCGAAGTCATCCTGTCGCTCACCCTGCGCACCACCGGCATCTCCGAGTCGGCGCTCGCCGACCGCGTCGGCGATCCGACGCGGATCCTGGGCGAGCACCTGACCCTGGCCTGGCTGCCGAGCCCCGAGGGCACCGATCTCCGGCTCACCGCCTGGGGGCTCGGGGCGGAGGCGGCGCGCGCCGCCCTGGCCGCGGCCGCCGGGCCGCTGCGGGCGCTGCTGGGGACCTACTGCTACGGCGAAGGCGACGACGATCTGGCAGCGCTGGTGCTGGCGGAGCTGGAGCGCCGGCAGGCGCGGCTGGCGGTGGCTGAGTCCTGCACCGGCGGCCTGCTGGGCGCACGCCTGACCGCGATTCCCGGCAGCTCGCGCGCGTTCCTGGGTGGCGTCGTGGCCTACGACAACGAGGTGAAGCTCGGTCTGCTGGGGGTATCGGCCGACAGCCTCGCGGCGCACGGTGCGGTGAGCGAGGCGGTCGCGCGGGAGATGGCGATCGGGATCGCGAGGGCCTTCGGCGCCGACGCCGCCGCGTCGGTGACGGGCATCGCCGGCCCCGACGGCGGCACGGCCCTCAAGCCCGTGGGCAGCACCTGGATCGGCGTGCTGGTGGGCGGGCGGGTGCGGGCGTTCTCCTACGCGTTCCCCGGCGAGCGGGAGGTGGTGCGGCGGCGCGCCGCGCAGGCGGCGCTGGAGGCGCTGCGGCGGGCGATGCGAGGAGGGGACTAGTACGGCGTTCTCCGGCGACGTCGAGTTCTGGACTGCCGCCGACGGAGCCAGGCTGGCGCTCCGGCGGGCCACGGCCGCGGGCGGGGGCCGCGCGCGCGGCGCGCTCATCCTGCTGCACGGTTTCGGGGACCACAGCGGGCGCTACTCGGAGGTGGCCGCCTGGTTCGCCGAGCGGGGGCTCAGCGTGTACGCGCTGGACCAGCGCGGGCACGGGCGCTCGCCCGGCAAGCGCGGGCACGTGTCGCGCTTCGCGCAGTTCCTCTCCGACGTGGCCGCCCTGCGCCGGCTCGCGGCGCTCGAGCAGGGCGGGCCGCAGCTGCTGCTCGGCCACTCCTTCGGGGGCACCGTCGCGCTCCGCTACCTGGAGACGGAGCCGGAGGGCCTGGCCGGCGCGATCGTCTCGTGCCCGTTCCTGGCGGTCGCGATGAGCGTGCCGCGCTGGAAGCGGGCGATGGCGCGCGCGCTGGTCGAGGTGCTTCCCGCGCTGCCGGTCGCGACCGGGCTGGACCTCGCGTACCTCTCGACCGACCCCGCGGTTGGCCAGGCCGCCAAGAGCGATCCCCTCTACCACCGGGTGATGACGCCCCGGGCGTATCGCGAGATCCAGGCGGCGCAGGCCGCCGTGCTGGCCGAGGGGCGTCACATCGGCGTGCCGCTGCTGCTGCTCCTCGCCGGGGACGACCGGATCGTCTCGCGCGCCGCGAGCGAGGCCTTCGCCCGCTCGCTCGGCGGCGACCTGACGGTGAGGACGTACGAGGGCTTCTACCACGAGATCTTCAACGAGCCGCATCGCGCACGGGTGTTCCGTGACGTCGAGCCGTGGCTCGATCGCGTATTGAGCGGAGCGGCGCCACCCTCCGGGCCCGCCGCCTGAGCCATGGAACCGTTCAAGATCAAGGTCGTCGAGCCCATCGCCTTCACGACCCGCACGGAGCGGGACCAGGCCCTGGCCGCCGCCGGCTACAACCTCTTCAACGTCCCCGCCTCCCTGATCACCATCGATCTGCTGACCGACTCGGGCACCTCGGCGATGAGCGACCGGCAGTGGGCCGGCATCATGCTGGGCGACGAGTCGTACGCGGGGAGCCGCAACTACTTCCATCTCGAGGAGGTCGTCCGGCGCATCACCGGCTACCGGCACGTCATTCCGACGCACCAGGGGCGGGTGGCGGAGAACCTGCTGTTCACGACCGCGGTCAAGCCGGGCGACCGCGTGCCGAACAACATCCACTTCGACACCACTCGCGCCAACGTCGAGCACAACCTGGGCGTGCCCGTGGACTGCGTGATCGACGCGGCCTACGACGTCACGGCCGAGCACCCGTTCAAGGGCAACATGGACGTGGCGAAGCTCGACCGGCTGCTCGCGGAAGTGGGGAAGGCCCGGGTCCCCCTGGTGATGCTCACCATCACGAACAACTCGGGGGGCGGGCAGCCGGTGTCGCTCGGCAATGCCCGTCAGACCAGCGTTTGGTGCCGCCGGCACCGGATCCCGCTGTTCTTCGACGCCTGCCGGTTCGCCGAGAACGCCTACTTCTGCAAGCAGCGCGATCCCGAGTGCGCCGGCAAGTCGATCGAGGAGATCGCGCGCGCGTTCTTCGCGCTGGGGGACGGCTGCACGATGTCGGCCAAGAAGGACGGCCTGGTCAACATCGGCGGCTTCATCGCCACCAACGACGACGAGCTGTCGACCCGCCTGTCGAACATGCTCATCCTGATCGAGGGCTTCACGACCTACGGCGGGCTGGCGGGCCGCGATCTGGAGGCCATCGCCATCGGACTCGGGGAGGTGCTGGACGAGCGATACCTCGAGCACCGGGTCGGGCAGGTGCGCCGGTTCGGCGAGGCGCTCCGCGCCGCGGGCGTCCCGATCGTGCTGCCGGTCGGGGGCCACGGCGTGTACCTCGACGCGCGCCGATTCCTGCCGCACATCCCCCAGCACCAGTTTCCCGCCCAGGCGCTGACCTGCGCGCTGTACCTGGAGGGCGGCGTGCGCGGCGTCGAGATCGGCGGGCTGATGCTGGGCAAGCTCGACGAGGCCACCGGAGCGTGGACCTGGCCGGAGCTGGAGCTGGTGCGCCTGGCGGTGCCGAGGCGGGTCTACACCGACGCGCACCTCGATCACGTCGTCGCGGTGTGCACCCGGATCCTGCAGGAACGCGACGCGATCCGGGGCCTCAGGATCGTCTCCCGGGCCCCGGTGCTGCCGCATTTCACGGCGCGCCTGGCGCCGCTCGGCGGACCGGCCTAGCCGGACAAGGTGACGGCGACGCGCCGCACCTCGGAGCCCCTCGACCGCCGGCCCCGGAACCTACGGTGCTCGCGGACCGGGGACAGATCGATCGCGAGAGCCACGACGATGCCCACCACGGGCCAGAGCGTCCTCTGGCCGCCGAACCAGTGGCTGAAGACGTAGAGAAGTGCGACCGCGAGTCGCGGGGTGAGGAGCCTCGCCCGGTGGGACGAGTCGCGGAGCGTCGAGGCGCTCAGGGAACCTCAAGGGTGTGGGACAGGCGCGGCAGCTGGCGGCCGCGCCGGCTTCGGCGTCGCCCGCGGCCTTAGGGCGAGGCGCACGCTCATGTCGCCCGACGTGATGACGACCTCGCTGTCCGACACCTCGGTGGACGTGACGCCTCCCGGCCCGCGCGCCTCGATCACCACGTCGCCGAGGCGGCCGGTGTAGCGCAGCGGCCCGAAACCGCGGTGCTCGCGGTAGGACATCGGCGGCAGGGCCGGAGTCGCGGGCGCCGCGGGGATGACGGCCATCGGGGCCGCGGGGGCCGGCTCCGCGGGCTCCGCCGGCATCGCGGGCTGAGCGGGCACGGCCGGCGGCGCCGGCGTCGCGGGTGCCGCCGCGACGGGCGCCAGCTCGGACCACTCGCGTCCCTCCAGCGTCGAGCGCTCGGCCAGCGTCCTGGCCAGCACGCGCTGCTGCTCCTCGAGCACGCGCCGCAGCCGGTTGAGCTGCTCGACGGTGGTCGAATCCCGCTCGCTCTGCGCCTGCTCGAGCTGCTGCTCCATCCGCTCGCGCGCCTCTTCCAGCAGGGTGCGCGAGCGCTCCAGCTGCTCGCGCGAAGACTCGAGGGTGTGCTGTTGCGTTTCCTGCGCGCGCCGCATGGCCCGCATGGCCGCGTCGAGCTGCGAGCTGACCGGATGCGACTGCGCCACGAGGCGCACCAGGTGCTCGGCGCCGTCGCGCCGGTAGGTCAGGCGCACTGCCTGCCCGGGACGGATGTTCGCGAAGGCGGCCCCCCCGCGCGCCGAGGTCAGCGGCACGCCGTCGATCGCCACGAGCGTGTCGCCGGTCCTCAGGCCCACCCGGTCGGCCGGGCCGTCCCGGTCCACGGTGAAGACGGTCGGCGGCTCCGAGAACGTCCACTGGCGTGCCTCGCCGTCGTCCGAGGCCGTGAGGCTGCAGCGGCTGCACGCCACGCCGATGCCGAGCCAGCCCTCGCGCGACGTGATGCTGTAGCTGTAGCTGCGGCCGGCACCGCGGCCCTGCCCGCGGCCGGTCCCGGAATCCACCTGGGCCGCGAGCGGACCCGCGCTGGCGACCAGCGCGCCCAGCACGACGATGTGACGAACCATGCTCCGTCCTCCCTGGGTCAGAACCACACTACGGACCGGGTGGACGGCGCCGGCCGCTGCTCCTGTTCCCGCTCCGTCATGCCCCGCAGCACCGCCGCCGCGAGCGGATCGTTGGGTGCGAGGTGTGCCACTTCGGTGGCCGCCGCGCCGAGGGCTGAGAGCGCGACCTGCCGCGCCCGGGCCCGGGTCGGCGCGTCGGCCGAATCGTTCATCTGGTTCAGGGCGGCGAGCGCCGCCACGTACAGGGCGCCCGCCCGCTCCACGTGGGCCGCGACCTCCGTGGCCGAGCCGCGCGACGCCTGCACGCCCGAGATCGCGGCGGCCGCGCCGCTCCTGGCGCCCAGGTACTGGCCGGCGGCGAATCCGCCGGCGAACAGCGCGAGCGCCGCCGCGACCGCGCCCACCAGCCAGGGCACGACGTGGCGCCGACCGGTGCGCACCGCAAGCGGGATCGGGAGCAGGCCGCGCTGCTGCAACGCGGCCACGACGCGTTCCTCCAGCACCGGCCGCGCTTCGCGCTCCCTGGGCAGCGCCTCCAGTGCGCGCCGCTCGACCGGGGTCAGCTCGTCGGAGTCGTTCACGTCGCCCGCCTCTCGGCATCCCGGGCCAGCAGGGCGCGCACGGCGCGCCGGGCCCGGAACAGCTGTGACTTGGTGGTGCCCGGCGTGACGCCGAGCCGTTCGGCGATCTGGTCGTGGGTCAGGTCCTCGACGTCGTGCAGCACGAAGACCGTGCGATAGCCTGCGGGGAGCGACGCGATGGCCCGCTCGAGGTCCACGGGCTCGAGCCGCGCGGGCGGCGCCGCCGCGGCCGGCTCGCCCTCCTCCGGCCACTCGACCTCGCGCCGCCGGCCTCGCCGGCGCAGCGCGCTCCGGGCCGCGTTGACGCCGATCGCGTGGAGCCACGTCCCCAGCTCCGCCTCCCAGCGGAAGCCGCCCAGCTTCTCCACGGCGGTGATCCAGGTGTCCTGCACGACGTCCTCCGCCTCGGCCTCGTCGCCCGCCAGCATCCTGAACACGAGCTGCAGCAGGCGCGGCGTGTGCCGCCGGTAGAGCTTGCGGAACGCCGCCTCGTCGCCGGCGAGCACCCGCTCGGCGAGTTCCCGGTCCGCCTCCTCCCGGAGGTCGGGTGCGGCGTCCGTGTTCAGCGGGACGGCCCGGATCGGCGCTGACGGCGTCTCATGGTCCGTGGGTTAGTGGCTCCGGAGTCTCCAAATGGTTGTGCGTGACCGCCGCGGCGAAACGTAGGCCTCCGCCACCGTACTGGCGACCAGGACTCCTGCCAAGTTGGCGCCCGGCGGCTGGCCTGTTCCTTGCACCTCCGGCGCCGGCAACTGGCAAGTTGATGCGTCTACGTTATTGTTCAAGGCCAACATACGCATGTTCAGGTTCCGAGGAGACATGGCCAAGAAGCACCATCCGCACGACGCTCGCCACGGCGCGCCGCCGCCGGCGCCCGACGCGGCGGAGCCGCTGGCTTCCCCCGCGGACGGCGCGCCCGGCGACGCCGCCCCGGAAGACACGTCGGGGGAGCGCGCCACGGCCGGGGCGGCCCTCGCGGTGCCCGCCGCGGAGGGGCTGCAGCGGCTCGAGCGGGAAGCGGCGGACTGGAAGGACCGCTGTCTCCGGGCGGCGGCCGAGTTCGAGAACTTCAAGAAGCGGGCGGCGCGCGAGCGGACCGAGACGTGGAGCCGGGCGCAGGGCGATCTGATCGTCCGCGCGCTCGACGCGCTCGACGACCTCGGGCGCATCGCGGCGCTCGATCCGGCGCAGACCACGTCCCAGGCGCTCCACGAGGGGGCCGGGCTGGTCGAGCGGAAGCTGATGAAGGCGCTCGAGGGCATCGGGCTCGAGCGCGTCGATCCGGTGGACCAGCCGTTCGATCCGAACCTGCACGAAGCGGTGATGACCATGCCGGCCGACTCGCCCGATACCGACCACACGGTGGGCTCGGTGCTGCAGCCGGGGTATCGGCTGAACGGGACGCTGCTGCGGCCCGCGCGCGTCGCGGTCCGGACCTGGACCGAGCCGGTCGCCGACGAGGCGGTGCAGTAGGCGATGGCGCCGGAGAAGGACTACTACTCCGTCCTCGGCGTGACGTCCGCCGCGACGCAGGATCAGATCAAGCGCGCCTACCGCAAGCTCGCCAAGAAGTGGCATCCGGACGCCAACCCCGGCGACAAGACCGCGGGCGAGCGCTTCAAGGGCATCACCGAGGCGTACGCCGTGCTGTCGGACGCGAAGAAGCGCAAGCAGTACGACGACCTCCGCAGGTACGGCGCGTTCAGCGGCGCGGGGCCGGGCGCGCGGCGTCCGCCGTCCGGCGCGGGACGGCCCGGCGGCGGCGCGGGCGGCCAGCGCTTCGAGGAGATGGACTTCGGCGATCTGTCGGGCGGCCTGGGTGGATTGGGCGACCTGTTCTCGTCCATCTTCGGCGGCGGCGCCGGCAAGAAGAAGGGCGGTGCGGAGCGGGGCGAGAGCGTCGAGACCGTCGTGTCCATTCCGTTCCGCGTCGCCGCGTTGGGCGGCAAGGTGCCGATCACGGTCCCGGTGACCGAGGCGTGCGGCACCTGCGGCGGCTCGGGAGCCGCGCCCGGCTCGACCCTCAGCACCTGCCCGGAGTGCAAGGGCACGGGCACGATCTCCTTCGGCTACGGCGGGTTCGCGGTGAAGCGGCCGTGCCCCGCGTGCCGGGGCCGGGGCAAGGTCGCGGCGCAGGCCTGCCCGACGTGCCGGGGCGTGGGCGAGGTCCGGGTGGAGCGGCGCCTGATGGTGACCGTGCCGCCGGGCACCGACGACGGTACCAAGATCCGCCTCAAGGGCCACGGGCCCCGCGGCACCGGCGGCGCGCCCGCGGGCGACCTGATGGTCGCGTTCCAGATCGAGCCCGACCGGTTCTTCCGGCGCGAGGGGCTCGACGTTCATTGCACGGTGCCGATCAACGTCGCGCAGGCGATGCTGGGCACGAAGCTGAAGGTGCGCACGCTGGACGGGAAGCACGTCGTCCTCCGCATCCCTGCCGGCACCCAGGCGGGGCGGAAGTTCCGCATCCGCGGGCAGGGCATCGAGAAGGGCGGCCAGCGCGGCGACCAGATCGTGGAAGTGCAGGTCGAGATGCCCGACAAGCTCTCGCCGGAGCAGGAGGCGATGGTGAAGAGCTTCGCCGATTCCGCGGGGCTGAAGTACTGACCGGGCCCGGCGGCACGCCCACCCGGCCCGTCGGCGGGCCGCCGCGTCTGGGGCCGCCGTGCGGGTGCTGATCGTCGAGGACGATGCCGGCCTCGCCGGGATCGTGCGCGACGGACTCGCCGAGCACCACATCGCCGCCACCGTCGCGGGCAGCTTCGAGCAGGGCCGGGAGCGCGCCGCGCTCGGGACCTGGGACGTGATCGTGCTCGACGTGATGCTCCCCGGGGGCAGCGGCTTCGACCTGTGCACGCAGCTGCGCCGCCGCGGCCTGAAGACGCCGATCCTGATGCTGACGGCCCGCGACACCGTGGACGACCGCGTCTCCGGCCTCGACGCCGGCGCCGACGATTACCTCACCAAGCCGTTCGCGTTCCGGGAGCTGGTGGCCCGGGTCCGCGCCCTCGCGCGCCGCGAGGCGGCGCTGGTGCCCGAAACCGTGCGCGTGGCCGACCTCGAGGTGGACTTCGCCTCGCGCGGCGTCCGGCGCGGCGGGCGCGCCATCCGGCTCACCGCCAAGGAATTCGCCCTGCTCGAGTACTTCGCCCGCCACGTGGGCCAGGTGGTGGACCGCGCGGCGATCACGGCGCACGTGTGGGACGAGAACCACGACCCCTTCACCAACGTGCTCGAGGTGCTGATCCGGCGCCTGCGCCGCAAGATCGACGACGCCTACGAGCCGAAGCTGATCCGCACGCTCCGCGGCGCCGGCTACCGGTTCGGCGTCTGAGTCGCGCGTGATCCGCCCGCTCGACCTGCTGCGACTCCGCCTCACCGCCTGGTACGCGGCCACGTTCGGACTCATTCTGCTGCTCCTGGGCGGGGGCCTGTTCCTCACCATCCGGTCGCAGATCTCGCGGCACCTCGACGACTCGCTCCGGCTCGCGGCCGGCGAGCTCATCCGGGCGGCGAGGATCCGCGAGGTCGAGGCACGCGCGGCCACGGGCGCCGTAGTGGACGCGGTGGACGAGCTGCACATCCCCGACCGCTCGCTGTACCTGCTCGAGCCGGACGGCACCCCGGTGAAGCCTCCGGCTGCCGAGGCATGGATCCGCGAGGCGGCGCGGCGCGCGGCGCGCGAGGGGACGGCGGATTTGGAGGTGACCTCGCACGATCGCCGACTGCGCCTCCATGCGACCCGGTTCACCGTGCCGGGACCGAAGACCTACGTGGGGGCGGCCGTGGCCGACGTGGTGGAGCTCGAGGACCAGTACGCATCGCTGATCGGGGCGTTCGGCGCCGCCGCCCTGGCCGGTCTGGTGCTGGTGGCGTTCGGCGGCTGGCTCCTGGTGCGCAAGGCGACGACGCCGGTCGAGCGGTCGATGGAGACCATGCGCCGCTTCATGGCTGACGCGGCGCACGAGCTGCGGACGCCCATCGCGGTGCTGCGGAGCCAGGCCGAGGTGGCGCTGCAGCGCGAGCGGGACGGCGAGGCGTACGCGCGCGCCCTGCGGCGCGTCGAAGGCGAAGCCGAGCGGCTCGGCGCGACCGTCGAGGACCTCCTGACGCTGGCGCGCGCCGACGCCGGCGAGCGACCGGTGGAGCGCCAACAGGTGTTTCTCGACGACCTGGCGCTCGACGCGGCGGCGGGGGCGCGGGCCCTGGCCATCCGGCGGGGCGTGACCCTCGAGGTGGGGACGTTCGAAGAGGCGGTCCTCACGGGCGACGCCGCGCTGGTGCGCCAGCTGCTCATGATCGTGCTCGACAACGCGGTGAAGTTCACGCCGGCCGGCGGCCGGGTGCGCCTCGGCGTCGCCGCGCCGGCGGGGCAGGCGGAGGTGGTGGTCGACGACACCGGCGTCGGGATCCGCGAGGACCAGCTGCCGCACATCTTCGAGCGCTTCTATCGCGGCGACCCGGCGCGGGCCCGGGGCAACGGCGGGGAAGGCGCGGGCCTGGGGCTCGCCATCGCGCGCTGGATCGCCGACGCCCACGGAGCGCGGATCGAGGTTCAGAGCGAGGTGGGCAAGGGCACCCGGGTGACGGTCAGGTTCCCGGCGGCGGCGGGCGCGGCGTGAGAGGCGGCCGTGAAAGGTGAGACGTGAGAGGTGAGAAGTGAGAGGTTGAAGAGAGACGTGAGAAACGCGAGCGTGAGACGTGAGAAGCGAGAGCGTGAGAGGTGAGAGCTGAGCGAGTCACCTCTCACCCTCACCTCTCACGTCCTTGCCCCTCACCTCTCACTTGAACGTCTCACCCCTCACCTCTCACCTATCACGCTTCCCGCTTCCCAACAAACCCCCGGTACAGCATCAGGTCGTACACGATCTTCAGCGCTCCCGCGACCAGGAACGGCAGGCTCTCGAGTGCGGGCCGGGCGAACATCCATCCCGCGAACACCGGCGCGACCGCGGCGCCGGTGGTCCGCGCCACGCCCGTGATGCCCGCCGCGGCGGAGCGCTCCTCCGGGGCGACCACGGCCATGACGTAGGCCTGCCGGGTGGGGACGTCCATCTGGCTGATGCTGAAGCGCGCGAACAGGACGAGGATCGCCAGCGGCAGGGTCGGCATCAACGGCACCAGGATCAGCAGGACGTTCGACGGCAGGTGGGTGAACACCATCGTCCGCACCAGGCCGAAGCGCGCGGCGAGCCGCGACGCCAGCAGCGCGGATACGCCGGCCAGCAGGTTGGCGCCGAAGAAGATCCCACCGAGGGTCGCGGGCCTCACGCCGAAGCGCAGATGGAACCAGTAGGCCGCGAAGCTCTGGACCACGAAGCCGCCGGCGAAGGCGTCGAGCGCGAACAGGGCGGCCAGGTGCCCCACGACGCGCCGGGAGCGGCTGATGCCCCACGACGGCAGCGGTGCGCGGCCGGTGCCCGACCGGTGCAGCTCGACGGCCGGCGACACCTGCACGAAGCAGACGGCCAGCAGGACCGCCAGGGCGGCGTAGAGCACCAGGACGGCGCGGTAGCTCGCGACCGCCGTCACGCTGGTCCGCTGCAGCGCCTGCGACAGCTCGCCCCCGGCCAGCGCGCCGGCGGCCGTGGCGAACGACCCGGCGAGGGTATACCAGGCGAAGACCCCCGTCCGGCTGTCCCCGGGGACGATCTCGGAGAGGGCCGCCTGCTCGATCGACAGGAACGGCCCCACCTCGTTCCCGCTGGGACTGATGACGCCGATCGTCCCCGCGACCACCAGGAGCGCGAAGTTGCCGGTGGCGGCGAACGCGAGGCCGGCGGCGGCCATGAGCACGGCGCCGATGACCAGCATGCGCCGCCGCCCGAGCCGGTCGGCCCGGGTGGAGAGCCACAGGGAGACGGCCGTGTCTCCGCCGAGGGTGAGGGTGAGCAGCATCCCGGTCTGGCCCGCGCTCAGGCCGAGACCCGTCAGATACAGCACCAGCACGACGGAGAGCGCGCCGTACGCGAACAGGCGCACCGATCGCGTGAAGAACAGGATCCACCCGTCGCGCGTCAGCGCGTGTCGCACCGTCGCCACGCGATCAGTCTGGCGTCGTGGCGGTCGCCCGTCCAGGCCGGTCGCTCCGCTCCGCCGCTCTCGGCGCCGACGAGGTGCTCCCGGCCTGTCATCTCCTCGACAGGTTCGGCGACTAGCTTCAACCGCCATGGAACGTGTGGCGGCGACCCCGTTGCGTGCGCTGATCTGGGCGCCGGCGGCCATCGCCGCGCTGAGCGCCGGCTCGGTGTCCGCCCAGCAGCCGGTGACCCGGGAGCAGGTGGTCGCCGCCGCGCTGGCGCACGGCCCCCGCGTCATGCTCGCCGCGCCCGACACCGCCGCCGCGCGCGCCGGGCTGATGGTCGCGCGCGAGTTCCAAAACCCGACCGTCAGCGCCGGCTACAGCAAGGATGTTCCGCAGTACCACGCCAGCCTGGACGTGCCGCTCGACCTGCCGTGGGTCCGGAGCGCGCGGATCCGGGTGGCGGCCGAGGCGCGGAGCTCGGCGCGTTTCCGGTTCGCCTTCGAGCGGGCCTCCGCGCGGTTCGACGCCGAGCAGTCTTACACGGCCGCCCTCGCCGCGGCCGCCCGCGCGCGGCTCTCCCGCCGCAACGCGCTCGACGCGGACAGCCTGCTCCGGATGGCGATGCTGCGCCGCGATGCCGGCGACGCCAGCGAGCTGGACGTTCAGCTCTCGACGGTGAATGCCGGCCAGCTGGCCAACGACGCGGCCGGAGACTCGGCGGACGCCGTGACGGCGCTGCTCGAGGTCCAGCGGGTCATGGGGCTCGCCTCGGACCGCCCCGCGATCGCGCTCGCCGACACGCTCGCGCCGCCCGGCGCGGACACCTCAGGCCCTGCCGGGGTCGTCCTGCCGGTCGCGGTGGCGGCGGCGGCGGCGCGCTCCGCGGACGCGGCCGTGGCGCTGGCGCGGCGCAGCGTCGTCGGCTCGCCGAGTCTCGTGCTGGGGTTCGACAGCCACGATCCCACCGGCGCCGAGACCGGACTGCTGCCGACGTTCGGCCTGGCGCTGAGCTTCCCGCTGTTCAACTGGAACGGCGGCGCCATCGCCGCGGCCGCGGCCGCGCGGGACCTGGCGCAGGCCGAGCTGGACGTGGCGCGCCGCGAAAGCGACGCCGCGCTGGCGCAGGCGCGGAGGGACCTGGCCGTCGCGAGCGCCAAGCTGGCGCGGGACCGGAGCCTGGTCTCGGGGGCCGACCGCGTGGCGGCGATGTCGCTCGCGGCCTACGCCGAAGGCGCGGTCGCGCTGCCCAGCGTGCTGGAGGCCCAGCGCCAGGCCCGCGAGGCGCTGGGCCGTCTGGTCAACGATCTCGCCGCCGCGAGCGCCGCCGATGCGGCGGTGCGCCTGTTCACGGCATCCGAGGCTTCGCCATGAGTCACGTTCGCCAAGGCTGTTGGACGCTGCTGTGCGTCTCGCAACTGGCCTTTGTGTGTTGCGCCCCCGGCGGCGGCGACACGGAGTCGGAGGCCCGTGGCAACGTCCAGGCGGTGGTCGGCGCGAGGACGGCGGTCGCCACCGTGGGGCCGTTCACGCGCTACGTCACGGCGCTCGGCACGGTGTCGCCGAGGCCGGGCCGGTTCGCGGCCCTGGGGGCGCCGGGGCCCACCCGGGTCGCCCGGATCTTCGTGGTGGCCGGCCAGGCGGTACGAGCGGGCGACGCGCTGATCGAATTTGACCGCGCGCCGTTCGACGCGGCGGCCAGGAGCGCACAGGCGGCGGTGAACGTGGCCAGGGCCGCGAGCGATCGCGCCGTGCGGCTGGCGGGGGAGGGGATCGTGCCGCGCAAGGAGGTGGACCAGGCCGCGGCGGACCTCGCGCAGGCCGAGGCGGCGCAGGTGAGCGCGGAGCGCGCCCAGGCGCTCGCGACCCTGCACGCGCCGGTGTCCGGCGTGGTCACGCGGATGTCGGCCGTGATGGGCGCGCCGGCCGATGCCACTGCGCCGCTGGTCGAGATCGCCGACCTGTCGGCGCTCGACGTGGTGTTGAGCCTCTCGCCCGGCGAGGCGGGGCGGGTCCGCCCCGGCCAGCGGGTCGTTTTCTGGTCCGGCGAGAGCGCGCGCGGGGACTCCCTGGGCGCCGGCACGGTCGGCGACGTGGGTGCCGCGCTCGACTCCGCCACCCGCGCCGTCGAGGTCCGCGTCCGGGTCGGCCGCGCCGGCCGCCCGCTCACGATCGGCGAGACGGTCTTCGGACGCATCGCCGCGGGCACCGATCCGCACGCCGTGACCGTGCCGCTGGAGGCGCTGGTGCCGCAGGGCGAGGCGTTCCAGGTGTTCGTGGTCGACCACGGCGGGATCGCGCACGCGCGCGACGTCACGGTGGGCGCGCGCAGCGAGGCCGCCGCGGAGATCACGGCGGGCCTCGCCGGCGGCGAGACGGTGGTGACCTACGGCGCCTACGGCGTGTCCGACAGCGCGAAGATCGTCCCGGCCAAGCCGTGAAGCTGTTCGACGTTCTCGTTCATCAGCGCCGCTTCCTCTACCTCGCGGTCGCGCTGCTCTCGGCAGCGGGCATCGGGTCCGCGCTCGTGCTCCCCTCGGCCATCTACCCCGAGCTGATGTTCCCGCGCATCGCGATCGTCGCCGAGGGCTCCTCGCTCGGCGCGCGCCAGGTGGTGTTCAGCATCACGCGGCCCATCGAGGAGGCGGTGAGCGTGGTGCCGGGGGTGCTGCGCGTGCGCTCGAAGTCGATCCGCGGCGCGAGCGAGATCTCGATGTGGTTCGCGCCCCGGACGGACATGATCTACGCGCTGCAGCTGGTGCAGGCGCGCATCAGCCAGGTCGCGTCGGATCTTCCGGCCGGGCTGGACATCCGGGTCGAGCGGCTCACCCCGTCGCTGTTCCCGGTGCTGTCCTACAATCTCGAGGGCGGCGATCCCGCGACCCTCAACGACATCGCGCTGTACGAGATCAAGCCGGTCCTCTCCCGCGTGCCGGGCGTGGGCCGCGTCGACGTGCAGGGCACCGACGTGCGGGAGCTCGAGGTCGTGGCGGACCCCGCGCGGCTCGCCTCGCTCGGGATCACGTACGACCAGCTGGCCGCCGACATCCGCCAGGCCATCACCCCCGAGGCGGTGGGCCGGATCGCCAAGGACTACCGCCAGTACCTGATCGTGACCGACCAGGAGGCGCACACGCCCGAGGACGTGGGCAGCGTCGCGATCGGCGGCGGCCTGCGGGTGCGGGACGTCGCCACGGTGAGCCTGGGCACCGAGGACCACGTCCGGGTCATCGCCGGCGACGGGCGGCCCGCCGCGCTGCTCAACATCACGCGCCAGGTGGGCGGCAACACGCTCGAGCTGGCCGACAGCGTCGCCCGGGCGATGGCGGCGCTCGCGCCGACGCTGCCCCCGGGCGTGCACTACAAGGTGGTCTACGACCAGGCCGAGCTGGTGCGGGACGCGGTGAAGTCGGTGCGGGACGCGATGCTCATCGGCGCCGCGCTGGCGGTCGTGATCCTGCTCGCGTTCCTGCGGCACGGGCGGATCACGGCCGTGAGCGCCACCTCGATCCCGCTCACGCTCATCATCACCGTGTTCGTGATGAACCTGCTCGGGCAGACGTTCAACCTGATGACGCTGGGGGCGATGGCGATCGCCATCGGCCTGGTGATCGACGACGCGGTGGTGATCACGGAGAACATCGCCCGGCACCTCGCACTGGTCGACGACCGGCGGGCCGCCATCCGCGAGGCGGTCCAGGAGCTGATCTGGCCGGTGACGACGTCCACGATCACGACCGTGGTGGTGTTCCTGCCCCTCGGGCTGCTGCAGGGCGTGGTGGGCCAGTTCTTCGCGGCGCTGTCGCTGACGCTCACCATCGCGGTGCTGATCTCGCTGTTGCTCGCGCTCACCATCATCCCGCTGCTGGCGGACCAGTTCCTGGCCGCGCGCGAGACGCCGGTGGGCGAGGAGGCCGGCGGCGCGCGGCAGGGAGGGCTCGCGGCCGTCGGGCTGGTGGCGCGGGGCCTCGACGGCCTCGGCGACCGGTACGTGCGGGCGCTGGGCGCGGTACTGCACCACCCGCGCCGGATGCTCGCCGGGGCCGGCGTGCTGATCGTGGCCGGCGTCGCGGCGCAGCGGTACGTGGGCAGCGGGTTCCTGCCGGACATGGACGAGGGCGCGTTCGTGCTCGACTACTGGACGCCCGGCGGCACGGCGCTCGCGGAGACCGATCGCGAGCTGCGGCTGGTCGAGAGCATCCTCGCGCGCACGCCGGAGGTCACGGGCACCTCGCGGCGCACCGGGGCCGAGCTGGGGCTGTTCGCCACGCTCCAGAACACGGGCGACGTGGTGGTGCGTCTCAAGCGCCGGAGCGAGCGGAGCCGGTCGATCTTCCAGGTGATGGATACGGTGCGGGACCAGGTGAACGCCGCGGTGCCGACGCTCCACATCGAGTTCGTCCAGATCCTCTCCGACGTGATCAACGACCTCGCGGGCGGCGCCAAGCCGATCGAGCTGAAGCTGTTCGGCTCGAACCTCGACTCGCTCGAGGCCTACGCGCGCCGGCTGGCCCCCGCCCTGTCCAAGGTGGACGGGATCGAGGACCTCTACGACGGCGTCAGCTTCCCGAGCGCCGAGATGATGATGCGGGTGGACGGCGCGGAGGCGGGCCGCCTCGGGCTCACCCCGGCGCAGGTGGGCGACGCGGTGAGCGGCGCGCTCCTGGGGGTGAACGCGGGCCAGGTACGCACCGACGACCGGGCCATCAACGTCCGGGCGCGGGCGCCCGACTCCGTGCGCTTCGATGCCCTGAAGCTGGGCACGATCCCGGTGGCCGCGGGCGCCCGCGGCCGCTCGGCGCCGCTCGCCGCGGTGGCCACGCTGCGGCCGCTCACCTCCCGTGCCGAGCTGGACCGCGAGAACCAGCAGCAGATGATCGCCATGACGGCCGACGTCAGCGGCCGGTCGCTGGGCCAGATCATGCACGACGTGCGGGCCGTGCTCGCCGCCCAGGGGCCGCCGGGCGGGCTCCGCATCGAGTTCGGGGGGCAGTACGCCAGCCAGCAGGATGCGTTCCGCGCGATGCTGATGGTGCTCGGCATCGCGGCGGTGAGCGTCGTGGCCGTGATGGTGCTGCAGTTCGAATCGTTCGTGGAGCCCCTGGTGATCGCGCTCGCGGCGCCGGTCTCGTTCATCGGCGCCATCGGGATGCTGCTGGGGACGGGCACGGCGCTCAACGTGTCGTCGTTCATGGGTCTGATCCTGCTGGTGGGGCTGATCGTCAAGAACGGCATCATCCTGCTGGACTTCACCCGCCGGCGCGGGCTGCTGGACGGGCTGCCGCTCGAGCGCGCCATCATCGACGCCGCCCGCGTCCGGCTGCGGCCGATCCTGATGACGACGCTGTGCACCCTGTTCGGGCTGTTCCCTCTGGCGCTGGCGCTGGGGGCGGGCAGCGAAATGCAGCAGCCGCTGGCGCTCGCGGTCATCGGCGGGCTGGCCGTCTCGACGCCGATCACGCTGTTCCTCGTGCCGACGCTGGTGGTGGCGATCCGGGGCGGGGACTACGTGCCGCCACGCCGGACGACGACGTGAGCGGCCAGCGGCCGGCGGCGCTATGTTGGAGCGCAGCATGCCGTCGCGCCGGCAGTTCTTAGAGCGAGGCGCACTCGCCGCCATCGGCCTGTCGCTGCCCGCGGGCCCGGTCACGGAGCCTCGCGGCGCCGGGACTGCGGCCGCGCCGCCGCCGTCCGACACCTTCCTCGACCTTCATCGCCAGCCGGACGCCGTCTCCGTCCAGACCGCCGCCGCCTACGCGCCCTTGGGCGCCGCCGGCGGCGGCCGATGGGAGGGTGCCGGTGTCGCCGTATCGGTCGCCGAGCTGCCGGATGCGCTGCGGGTGACGCTGGCGGCCCCCTCGGTGGCCGTCCGACGCCTCCACCTCCGATGGCGCGGCCGGCTGGACGGCACGCGTCTGCTGCTGGGTGACGCGTGGGAGCGAGGCTACGGCGATCTGGAATGGCGCGGCTTCGTCCCCGACCGGGTGATGCCGTGGTACGTGGCCGCGTGGGACGGCAGGCGCACGCACGGGTACGGCGTCCGCACCGGCGCCAGCGCGTTCTGCTTCTGGCAGGTGGATCCCGGGGGCATCAGCCTCTGGGCGGACGTTCGGAGCGGCTCCAGGGGGGTGGAGCTGGGCGAGCGTACCCTCACGGCGTGCGAGGTCGTCTGCCGCCCCGGCCGCCCAGGTGAGGGTGCGTTCGCAGCCCTCCGCGCGCTCTGCCGGCAGCTGTGTCCCGCCCCGAGGCTGCCGCCCCACCCGGTCTACGGCACCAACGACTGGTACTGGGCGTACGGGAAGAACAGTGCGGCGAGCGTCCTCGCCGACGCGCAGCATGTCGTGGACCTCTCGCCCGCGGACGCGAACCGGCCGTTCGCGGTGATCGACGACGGCTGGCAGCCCGAGCACGCCGAACGGAGTCCGGCCGCCGGGATCTGGGACCATGGCAACGAGCGGTTTCCCGACCTGCCCGGCCTCGCCGCCGAGGTCCGCCGGACGGGCGCCGTCCCCGGCATCTGGATCCGGCCGCTCCTGGCGCCCGCGGATGCGCCCGACGCCTGGCGCCTTCCGCGCGAGCGTGGCGTGCTCGACCCCACCGTGCCGGAGGTGCTCGAGAAGGTCGCCGCCGACATCGGCCGCCTGCGCGACTGGGGCTTCGCCCTGATCAAGCACGACTACTCCACGTTCGACGTATTCGGGCGCTGGGGCTTCCAGATGGGTGCCGCGCTCACCGGAGGGAGCTGGACCTTTGCGACCGGCGCCGGGCGGACGACGGCCGAGGTCGTCGACGGATTGTACCGGGCGATCCGTGCCGCGGCGGGCGACGCGCTCGTCCTCGGCTGCAACACGGTGAGTCATCTCTCTGCGGGGATCTTCGACATGTGCCGCATCGGCGACGACACGAGCGGCACCGAATGGAACCGGGTTCCGAGGATGGGTGTCAACGCCCTCGGGTATCGTGCTGCGCAGCACGGTGCGTTCTACGCCGCCGATCCGGATTGCGTTGGCGTCACCACGGCCATTCCCTGGGTGCAGAACCGCCAGTGGCTTGACCTGGTCGCGAGGAGCGGGACGATGCTGTTTGCGTCGCTCGCGCCCGACGCGCTCGGCGCCGTGCAGCGGCGCGATCTCCGCGCGGCCTTCGCGCTGGCGGCGCGGCCGCAGCCGCTCGGCGAGCCCGAGGACTGGCTGGAGACGACCTGGCCGAGGCGATGGCGCCTCCGCAACGCTGAACGCGCCTACGACTGGGCCGGGCCGGACGGGGTGACGGAAGTCGGCTGAGCGTGCGGGCCGCTCCAGCCTCGGGTCGCACCGCGGTCTGCGGGCGACCCGAGCGTGGGAGCCTACGCCAGGGCTTCCCCCATCGTCCGCAGCTGCACCTCGATGATCCGCGAGCGCGGCGACTGGGTGCAGGCGAGGAGCACGACGCCGGCCACGTCCTCCGGGTCGAGCATGTCGGACGCCGCCACGGACTGCTCGGTGCGGCCCTTGCCGAGCGCGAACTCGGTCTTGACCCCGCCCGGACAGATCGCGCCGACCTTGATCCCGCTGCCGCGCAGCTCGCGGTCGAGTGCCTGGGCGAAGCCGACCTGCGCGAACTTGCTCATGCAGTAGACGGCTTCGCCGCCGAAGCCGTAGACGCCCGCCATCGACGAGATCATCAGGATCGTGCCGGCCTTCTGCCGCAGCATCACCGGCACCGCGTGGCGCGTGAACAGGAAGGTCGAGCGGACGTTGCTGTCCATCAGCTCGTCGTACTCCGCGGCGCTGGTGTCCACCAGGTTCTTGTAGTTCCCGACGCCGGCGTTGTTGATCAGGATGTCGAGCCGCCCGAAGACGTCGGTCGCCGCCTTCACCGCGCCGAGGGCGGTGCTCTCCTCCCGCGCGTCACCGGCGAGCAGCACGGCGCGGCCGCCAGCCGAGTCCAGCTCCCGCTTCAGCGCATCGAGACGCTCGCGCCGCCGGGCCGTGAGCACCAGCGCGGCCCCCTCGCCCGCCAGCGCGCGGGCGCACGCCCGGCCGATGCCGGAGCTGGCGCCGGTAACGAGAGCGACCTGGTCCCGCAGCTTTCCTGGCACGGCTCCTCCTCACGCGGTGTGACGGGTCTCGAGGCCGGGTCCGGCGGCGCCGCCGCCGCCCGGCGCGGGCGATGTCGGGGCTAGCGGCCGGCCCGCTGCGAGGGCGGAGGCCAGTAGCCGAACTCCCTTTCCCAGCAGGCTCCCTCGAGATCCGCCACGCGATCCCGCAGGTACACCTGCGCGTCGGCGATCGCCCGATTGTACACGCAGGGCGCGATCTCCCTCACGAAGTAGTCGAGCAGCAGGCCCGCCTTGAGGTCGCCGACCTCCTGGCCCCAACTCTCGGCGAAGAACCGACGGATGGACGCGACCGCCTGCTTCGTCACGTCGGGAGCGAGCGAGATCGCCATGGGCGGCTCCGTGGGATCGGGGGGAGGCGGGACGGCGCGGGCCGCGTCCCGCGGCCGGCGGCGTCGCTCAACGCGGGCTGCGGCCGGCGCCGGCGAACAACCAGGTGTACGCCGCCGGGAACTCCCGGCGCCAGAACCACTCGGCGTGCGCGCCGTCCGCCGGCAGCCGGGAGCGCACGTCCGCGACGGTGTCGATCCCCGCGGCGGCGAGCGAGTCCACGATGGCCTCCTGGGATCGCGCCATCGCGCGCTCGGGGATTCCCACCGCCGACGCGCCCTCGTTCAGCCCGGTGTCGAAGTAGAACCGGGTCGCCGGCCGGCGCGCGTGGAGGGCGCGCGCGAGCCCGAACAGCTGCGGGTTGAGGAAGAACGGCGTGGAGAACGCCATCACGCGCCCGAATACGTCCGGGTACCTGAGGGCGGCGTAGAAGGAGATGAGCCCGCCCAGGCTCGAGCCCCCGATGCCGGTGCTGACGCGGTCGGGGCGCGTCCGGTAGTGGGCGTCGACGTACGGCTTCAGCGTCCGGGCGAGGAACTCCACGTAAGCGGAGCCCTCGCCGCCGCCAAAGCGGCCGCTCGCGCTCGGCCACGGCTGGTACTCGTTCATCCGGTGGTCGCCGCCGTTGTCCACCGCGACCACGATGACGCCCGGGTCCCCGGCCGCATGCAGGCTGTCCAGGGTCTCGTCCACCCCCCATTCGCCGGCGTAGCTGGTGGCGGCGTCGAACACGTTCTGCCCGTCCTGCAGGTAGAGCACGGGATACCGCCTGCCCGACGCTGCGTAGTTCGGCGGCAGGTAGAGCCACACGCGCCGCGAGCGCCCGAGCTGCGGGATCGCGAACGCGGTGTCGAGAACGGCGACCGACGCGGAGGCGGTGTGGGCGCGAGGCGCGGCGGGCCCCGTTCGCCAGGCCGCCACGGAGCCGGTGTAGGTGACGGCGCCCGTCGGGGGCACGGTGAGCGTGCGGTTGGGTACGTCGCCGCCCGACGCGGTCAACTCGACCGTCTCCCACGAGCCGAGGGTGAACTTGAACTCCAGCGGCCCCCGGACGGAGTCGGGCAACGTGATCGCGTACCCGCCGTCGTGCGGGGCGAGCCGGTAGCCCGGCGCGGCAGGGTTCCAGTCGTTGAAGCTGCCGGCCACGTAGACGCCGGACTCCGCCGGCGTGGCGGCGGGCACCGTCAGGCGGATCGTGAGGCCGCCGCGCTCGGGCACGGCCTGCGCGACGCCGCGGTGCCAGCCCGCGACGCCGATCAGGCAGGCCGCGCAGGTGGCGACGAGGGGGCGCCCCGCGCGGGGCGTGCGGGACGGGCGTGCGGTCATCGGCAACCTCTCTGGAAGGCGCGGCTTCAACAATAGCCTCCGGGCCGGCGGTCGGCAGGGGCGGCCGGCCCGGGCCTGCCCGGCGACGGCGTCGGGGCGAGAGCGGTCCGTAACGGAAGCCCGCCCGCTGCGGTCTTCACTGCGTGGGCCCCGCCGCTCCCGGCGGCGCACCTGGCCGCCGTGCGGCGGGCACGGTGAAGCCGTGGCGGGTCGCCGATGGGTACGGGTATGTTGCCCGAGAGGATGGCTCGCATGTGGATTCCACGCGTCTTCCTGATGGCCGCCGCCCTGGCGGCGTGCAGCGATCGCTCCAGCACCGGCGCCGGCTCGCCGCCGCCGGCCGGGGCGACCCTGCACGTCCAGGGCAACGCCCTGGTGGATTCGGCAGGCCGGCCCGTGCGCCTGCGCGGGGTGAACCGGTCCGGCGCGGAATACGCGTGCGCGCAGGGCTGGGGCATCTTCGACGGGCCGGTCGATTCGACCGCGGTCCAGGCGATCGCGTCGTGGCATGCGGACGTCGTGCGCGTGCCGCTCAACGAGGACTGCTGGCTGGGCATCAACGGCGTGCCGGCGGCGTACGGCGGCACGGCCTACCGCCAGGCCATCACCGACCTGGTGGGCCGGCTCAACCGCGCCGGCCTGTACGTCGTCCTCGATCTGCACTGGAGCGCCGCCGACACCGCCAGGGCACTGGGGCAGGCCCCGATGCCGGATCGCGATCACAGCCCCGAGTTCTGGCGCGAGGTGGGGGCCGCCTTCAAGGGCAACAACCGCGTGCTGTTCGACCTGTTCAACGAGCCCTATCCCGACAACAATGCCGACACGCCGGAGGCCTGGCGCTGCTGGCGCGACGGCGGCACCTGCCGCGGGATGAGCTACCAGGCGGCGGGCATGCAGGAGCTGGTGGACGCCGTCCGCTCCAGCGGGGCCACCAACGTCGTCCTCCTGGGCGGCGTCCAGTACGCCTCGAGCCTCACGCACTGGCTCGCCAACCGGCCCGCCGACCCGTTGAACAACCTGGCCGCGTCCTGGCACATCTACAACTTCAGCTGGTGCACGACGCTCGCATGCTGGGACAGCACCGCGGCACCGGTCGCCGTCCAGGTGCCGCTGGTGCTCGGCGAGCTGGGCGAGGACGACTACGGGAGCAGCTTCGTCACCGCGCTCATGGACTGGATGGACGCGCGGCAGGGCAGCTACCTCGCCTGGGAGTGGGACGTATGGGGCACGGCGCTCGACCTGATCTCGAGCTACGACGGAACGCCGACGCCCTACGGCCAGACCTTCAAGACGCGGTTCGGGCAATAGAGGGCAGGGCCTTCCGCACCCGGCGGCGCCACAGCCTGAAGCTGGTCGCCACCACGCCGGTCTCGCGCACCTCCTCCTCGTGGAGGCGCCGCCCCCAGGCCTCGATGAGCCCGGTGCGGCCCAGGTACCCCTCGATCCGCCCGGGCTCGGCCCGGCTCACGACCGGCAGCCGGCCCACGCGGCGCCCCGCCATCTTCTCCACCGCCGTCTGGAGCAGCTCGTCGGGATAGGTGACCTCGACGTCCCGGGTCCCGAACTCCACGACCGGCCGGCCCTCGCCGCCCCGCGTCTGCAGGGCCCGCAGCAGGTCGCCGCGCGTGAGGATGCCCACCAGAGCGCCCGACGGGTCCACCAGCAGCCAGGCGTGATGGCGCACCAGCACCGGATCGCCCGCGGCGAGCCGCGCCGAGAGGTCGGCCACCGTGCTGCCGGCCGCGAGCGCCGGGGCGCTCCGGTCCATGACCTCGCCCACCAGCAGCCGCTGGAGCGGGCTCACGCTGTACTCCCGCGCCACGTGGTGTCCGTGGCGCGCCACCTTCTCCGTGAGGATCGAGCGCTTCATCAGCAGCACGGTCACGGCGTCGGCGGCGACGCACGCGACCAGCAGGGCGGGGAGCACCGTCGCGTCGCGCGTCAGCTCGAGGACGAAGACGAGCGCCGTGAAGGGCGAGCGCATCGTGCCCCCCATCATCGCGGCCATCGTGACCATCGCCCACAGGCCGGCGTCGGGGGCGTGGAGCCAGTGGGCCCCCAGCGCGCCGAGCGCGCCGCCCATGATCAGGAGCGGCGCCAGCACCCCGCCGGAGGTCCCCGAGCCGAGGGCGATGGACCAGATGAGCGCCTTGGTCACCAGCAGGCCGAGAAGGAACGTGCCCACCAGGCGCCCGGCGAGCAGGTCGCCAATGGTGTCGTAGCCCACGCCCAGCGCGCGCGGGTACAGCAGGCCCCCGAGTCCGATGGCGAGGCCGCCGATGGCCGGCCACCACATGAAGTGGAGCTTCAGCCGGCCGAAGAGGTCCTCGAAGCCGTACACGAGGCCGGTGAGCCCGGCCGACGCGAGGCCGGCCGCGAGGCCGGCCGCGAGGCTCCAGCCGAGCACGGCCCAACCGGGCGCCAGGTGCGGCACGACGGGGAAGAGGGGACCCGGCCCCAGCAGCGCCGGCCGGAGGGCCGCAGCCACGGCCGCGGCCGCCGCCACCGGTATGAAGCTGCGGGGCTTCCACTCGAACAGGAGCAGCTCGACGGCGATCATGACGGCCGCCACCGGCGTGTCGAAGATGGCGGCCATCCCACCCGAGGCACCGGCCACCAGCAGCGTCTTGCGCTCCGCCGCCGTGAGGTGGAGCGCCTGCGCGAACAGGGAGCCGAACGCCCCTCCCGTCATGATGATGGGCCCCTCGGCGCCGAACGGGCCGCCGGTGCCGATCGAGATCGCGCTCGACACCGGCTTCAGCACGGCGACCCGCGGCTCCATCCGGCTCTCGCCGATCAGGATGGCCTCCATCGCCTCGGGGATGCCGTGTCCCCGGATCTTCTCCGAGCCGAACCGGGCCATCGCTCCGACCACCAGCCCGCCCGCCACGGGCACCAGGAGCGCCCACCACCCCAGGTGGTTCGCAGCCGGTGAGACGAGGGCCGACGAGAGCCGGTGGTAGTACACCAGGTTGGTGATCGCACCGATGAGCCAGGCGAGCGCGTACGCCACGAAGGCGCTCAGCACGCCGATCAGCAGGGCATACGCGGTCAGGGTGAGCAGCCGCCGGTCGGCCGTGAAGTCGCCCAGCCGGCCCGCGGCGGAGGGGCGGGCGGGGGCAGAATTGGTTGGGAGCATAACTGAATATACCGAGAAGCGTGAGAAGTGAGAGGTGAGGGGTGAGAGGCTCACTTGCACGTCTCACCTCTCCCCCCCACCGCTCACGGTCTCATCGTATCCCCGTATCGAACGCGAGGTCCGCGTGCGTCATCCCCACCGGGTCCACCGTCACCTGCCTCCCCTGGCCGGGGAAGACTGGCGCCCCGGAGTCGGGGACCACCGTGTAGCTCCCCGGGACGAGCAGGACCCGGTAGTGGCCCGCGGCGTCGCTCGTGAAGTGCGCGACCGCCACGGGAATCGGTCCCTGCCGGACGGTGAAGCCTGCGGCGAACGGCGCGTCGCATGGCACGCCGACGAAGCACACCGGTGTGATCGGGCCGCGGGTCACCGTACCCTCGAGACCGGTGGCCAGGCTGTCCCCGGGGGCCGGGTGAATGTCAGTTGGCCGGTGATCGTGCCGTTCGAGATGATGCCGGAGTAGACGGCCCTGCCCTCGAGTTGGTTGGCCGCGCTCAGGGTCCCGGTGAACGCCCCGGTGATCCCGCCGCCGTTCTCGAAGGCGAACGCGAGCGTCACGGACGCGGGGCCGGCCGGGTTCGCCGCGATGTACGTGCCGGTGACACCCACCGGGATGGGCACGTCCACACCCATGGCCGTGCCGGTGCCGGTGATCCGCGTCCCCGTCTGCACGAGGGTCATCTCGCGGGGCGGCACGCCGGCCGTAGAGGTGTCGAGCACCCACACGCCGCTCAGGCCCTGGCCCGGGTCCAGTGGTCCGGTGCAGGCGACGGCCGCGGCGGCGGCGAGAAGCACACTGAGAAGGCGGCGCATGGGGATGCTCCGGCACTGGTTCGGTAATGAGACCCGCAAAGGGGCCGGAAGGTCACTTGAGCTCAGCCTGGGCAGGGCCGCTGCGGGCTCATCCCGAAGCGGCCGGCGCTGAGGCCGGTGGAAGGCGGTGACTCGCTCCACACCGCCCCGAGCTCGACCGGTTGACGCGAAACGGGCGCGGAGAGAGAACTCCCCGCGCCCGTGAACTCGGCAGAGCCTGGGACGGCTAGTGCGCCACCGCCATCGCCGGCGCGAAGCTCATCGCCAGCACCTCGGCGATCTTCGGCAGCGCCCACTGCAGGTCGGCCTTGCTGACCGTCAGCGGCGGTGCGAACCGCACCACCTGATCGTGCGTCTCCTTGCACAGGATCCCGCGCTCCGCCAGGGCCTCGCAGAACGGGCGAGCCGTGCCGGCCTCGACCCTGATCTCGACGCCGATCAGCAGACCCTTGCCGCGCACCTCCACCACGCTCGACGAGTCGATCTTCTTCAGCTCGCTCATGAACCAGGTGCCCAGCTCCTGCGCCCGCTCGGCGAGCTTCTCCTCGACGAGCACCCGGAGGGCGGCGCGACCGATGCCGGCGCCGAACGGATTGCCGCCGAAGGTCGAGCCGTGGTCGCCAGGCGTGAACACGCTCATCACGTTGTCGTCGGCGAGGAAGGCCGAGACGGGGTACATCCCGCCCGCCAGCGCCTTGCCCACGATCAGGGCGTCGGGCCGCGCGTTCTCCCACTGCCAGGCGAACATCCGGCCGGTGCGGCCGAGGCCCGTCTGGATCTCGTCGTCCACCCACAGCACGTTGTGCTGTTTCGTGATCTCGCGGACTTTCTTCAGCCAGCCGTCCGGCGCGACGATCACGCCCGCCTCGCCCTGCAGCGGCTCGGTCAGGAACGCGCAGGTGTTCGGCGTGATGGCCCGCTCGAGTGCGGCGGCGTCGCCGAAGGGGATGATCTTGAAGCCGGGCGTGAACGGCCCGAAGCCGTCCTTGTACTGCTCCTCGGTCGAGAAGGAGATGACCGTCGTGGTCCGGCCGTGGAAGTTGCCGGCCGAGACGATGATCTCCGCCTTGCCGTCGGGGATCTTCTTGACCTTGTAGCCCCACTTCCGGATGGCCTTGATGGCCGTCTCGACGGCCTCGGCGCCGGAGTTCATCGGCAGGGCCCGGGCGAACCCGGCCAGCTCGCACAGCTGGTGCAGGAACGGTCCCATCTGGTCGTTGTGGAACGCCCGCGACGTGAGCGTCAGGCGCGCCGCCTGCTCCTGCGCCGCCTTCACGATGGCGGGGTGGCAGTGACCCTGGTTCACGGCGGAATAGGCGCTCAGGCAGTCGAGGTACTTCTTGCCGTCAACGTCCCACACCCATGCGCCCTCGCCGCGCTCGAGGACCACGGGCAGCGGCTTGTAGTTGTTGGCGCTGTACTTGACGACCTCGGTGAGGTACTGCGCGGACCGGCTCATCGTGCCTCAGGACGGGGGAAGGATCTTGAACATGCCGGTGCCGCACACGGGGCAGGTGCCCTTCAACGCGGGCCGGCCATTGGCCATCTTCACTTCCTTGACGTTCGCCATCACGCGCTTCGCCTTGCACTTCACGCAGTAGCCCTCGTTCGCGGCCATCGGGCTGCCCTTCTTGGCGGCCTTCTTCGCCGCAGGCTTGGCTGCTTTCTTCGGCATGGTTGTGCTCTCCACAGTGAGAATGAGGTGGACTGCCGTGGCGGAATATACCCGGCGCCCGGCCGTTTTGTAGCACGAAGGATGCCGGAACTACCGCGCCGCGCCACCGCCGCTTATAATACGAATACTTCCCTCAAGATACGAGTCGCATACGATGCTCGCAGCACGCGTTCTGTTGACCGGCTTCGCCGCGCTGGCCGCCACGGCCGCCGTCTCGGCCTCGACGTCCCGCGGCGCCCCCAGGCGCGTGGACGTGGTGATCGAGGGGCACTTCGGCCACTTCACGCCCACCGAGATCAGGGCCAGCTACGGCGACACCATCCACGTCACCCTGAAAGCCATGGACAGCGCGCACGGGTTCCGGGTCGAGGGCAAGGACCTCGATGTCACGTCCTACCCCGGGATGCCGGCCGAAGCGACGTTCGTGGCCGACTGGGTGGGCGGCCGCGAGTGGTACTGCACCTTCGACTGCGGACCGCAGCACGGGACGATGAGCGGGATGGTTGTAGTAAGCAAGGACTAGGTGGCGGGTGGTAGGTACGACAAAGGCGCCCGGTTCCGCGGGCGCCTTTGTTCGTCTACAACCCACACCCACAACCCACGACCTACCACCGCTTCTCCAGGTATCTCCCCATCGGCTTCAAGAAGTACCTCGGCCATCCGCTCTTGTGGTCGCGGTATTCGAACATGCTCGGAAGCTTCGAGTGCACCATCACGAGCCGCGTGCCCTTCGCGGTGGCCTTCAGGGTCCAGCGCACCACCGAGTCCTTCGTCCCGGGCGCCCAGTCGTCCTTGCGCCAGGTGTAGGCCAGCGCGGTGGGCGCGCGTCGCGACAGCACCGTGCCGGTATTCCAGCCGTCCCACATCCGGAAAGGCCCGCCGGCCCGACGGGCCACCCGGCCCGGAGCGCCCGACCAGGCTTTGATGTGCCTGGAATCGGTGAGCGCCTTGAACACGCGCGCCGGGGGGGCGGCAATGTCCACCGTGAGCCGGATGGCGGGCACTCCCGCCGTGCGCTTCCGCTTCGCCGGCATGCTCGCTCCCATGGCGTGACGAGATCCGTTGGCAGGTCGTGGGTGCCAGGTCGTGGACCAGCCCTCCACCACCTGCGACCCACCAACTACCGACACCCGCAACGGGCTATCAACCGGCCAGTTTCCGCAGATGTCCCGGCTTCAGGTGGTAGAGCAGCGTTCCCTTGCCCTCGTCGGCCGGTCCGTCGAACTCGATGCCCACGACGCCGCTCTTTTTGACGGCGATGTTGAGGTGTCCGTCCCTGGTCACCAGCGCCGCGGTGAGGTTCGAGAAGTCGGGCTCGTGACCGACCAGGGCCACCGACGCCGCGGGCGGGAACTTGGCCAGGAGCTTGACGACCGCGGCCGGCGCGTAGCCGTGTCCGAGCTCGTCGGCGACCTGCGGCGCCTCCGGCCAGCGGTATCCCTTCGCGACGATTTCGGCAGTCTCGCGGGCACGCAGGAGGGGACTCGTCACCAGGAAATCGAACTTGATCCCCATCTTCTTCATGGTGCGGGTGGTGGCTCGCTGTTCGGCACGCCCTTCGGCCGTCAACGGCCGCGCGTCGTCGTCGGGCCAGCTGTTGGGGTCGCGGCTCTCCGCCTTCGCGTGACGGATGAGGATCAGTTCCATGGGGATATGTTGCAGCGCGACCGGCGCGCTGTCGAGGCTCTGCCCGACGGGGGCGACCGGCCGCCCCGCCGGGGTCAGCGGATGACGCCGCCTCCCAGCACCCGGTCCCCGTCGTAGAGCACTCCACTCTGGCCCGGTGCGGCCGCGCGCACCGGCTCCTGCAGCGCCAGCTCGAGCGTTCCGGGGCCGCTGGACGTCACGGCGGCCGCCACGGCCGTGGACCGGTGGCGCACCTGGACCTCGCACCGCGCCCCGACGCCCAGCGGCTCCGAAAGCCAGTTGACGGCCTCCAGGGCGATCGACCGGCAGGCGAGGGCCTCCGCCGGGCCCACCACGACCTCGCGCGTCTCGGGGCGGATGGCGGTCACGTAGAGGGGCTGCCCGGATCCCGACGGCAGACCGCGCCGCTGCCCGACCGTGTACCGCGCGAAGCCGGCGTGCTCGCCGAGCTGTCGCCCGTCCGCGGTGACGATCGGCCCCGGCTGGAGGGCCGGCGCATTCCGCGGCAGCCGGCTCTCGAGGACGGCCACGTAGTCACCGTCGGGGACGAAGCAGATCTCCTGGCTCTCCGCCTTCTCGGCCGTGGCCAGGCCGTGGCGACGGGCGGCTTCCCGGGTTTCGCGCTTGGTCAGCTGGCCGACCGGGGTGAGCATCCGGGGGACGACCTCCGCGCGGATGCCCCAGAGGAAGTACGACTGGTCCTTGGCCCGGTCCCGGCCCCGCCGCAGGACCCCGTCCTCGGCCCGCGCGTAGTGGCCGGTCGCGATCGCCTCGCAGCCGAGCGCCTCGGCGTGGGCCACGAGGTCGGAGAACTTGGTGAACGAGTTGCAGCGCACGCACGGAATGGGTGTGCGGCCGCGGGCGTACTCGCTCACGAAGTCCGCGATCACGTCGCGCCCGAACCGGTCCTCGAGGTTGAGGAGGTAGTGCGGGATGCCGAGGCGGTGGGCCACGGCGCGCGCGTCCTCGATGGAGTCCAGCGAGCAGCAGGGCCGGTCGGGCACCGCCTGATCGCCGTAGCAGAACAGCTTCATCGTGGCGCCGATGACGTCGAGGCCCTGCTCGACGAGCAGCGCGGCGGCGACGGACGAATCCACGCCGCCGGACATGGCGACCAGGACCCTGGTCACGGGGTCGTGAGCCGGAGCATCGGGACGAGCGCCGCCGGGTGAAGGGTGTCAGGGTGCAGGGTGTGGGTCATGCCCGGGCCAGCACCCTGCGCAGCTCGCGGACCTTGGCGACGACCTTGGCGTAGGTCTCGGCGACGTGCGGGACCTGGTCCGCGGACGACAGCGGCCCGAAGCTGAACCGCACGCCTGCCGCGGCCAGGACGGGCGGCACGCCCATCGCCAGCAGCACGTGGGACGGCTCGACCGAGCCCGTCGTGCACGCCGAGCCGGAGGCGGCCGCGATCCCGGCCAGGTCGAGGTGCATCAGCACCGATTCCGAGTCGGTGCCCGGCGCGCTCACGTTGAGGATGTTCGGCGCCCGGGCGGCGCCGGAGGCATGCACGACGGCGTCGGGCACGCGCTCGAGGATCGCCCGCTCGAGTCCATCGCGCATCGCGGTCCACGCCGCGGCGCTGCCGGCCTGTTCCCGGGCGGCCAGCTGGGCGGCCAGCCCGAAGCCGACGATGCCGGGGACGTTCTCGGTGCCGGGGCGCAGTCCCTGCTGCTGCGAGCCGCCGCGCAGGATGGGGGTGAAGCGCGAGGGGTCCCGCACGACGAGCGCGCCGACGCCCTTGGGGCCCCCGATCTTGTGGGCCGACACCGACACGGCCGTCCACGGCAGCGCGGCCAGGTTCACCGGGATCTTGCCGAGCGCCTGCACCGCGTCGATGTGGTAGGCCACGCCGGCGGCGGCACAGCGCTGCGCGATCCCGGGCACCGGCTGAATCGTGCCCACCTCGTTGTTCACCCACATCACCGAGACCAGGGCCGGGCGACCGGCCGGCCCCCGACCCGCGAGTGCCTGGTCGAGGGCGGCGAGGTCCACCGTGCCGTTCAAGTCCACCGGGAGGAACGTGGCGAAGGCGCCCCGGCGCTCCGCCTCGTGGACCGCGGCGGTCACGGCGTGGTGCTCGGTCGGGCTCGTGACGAGGTGCACGACGCCGTCGTCGCGACGGGCGAGCCCCGCGCCGGTCTTCGCGATCGCCGCCTGCACGGCGCCGAGGATCGCCAGGTTGTCGGCTTCCGTGCCGCCCGAGGTGAAGAACACCTGCTTGGACTCGGCGCCCAGCGCGGCGGCGACCTGCTCCCTCGCGCGCTCCACGCCCGCCCGGGCGGCGCGCCCGACGGCGTGCGCCGAGGAGGGGTTGCCGAAGGCGTCCTCGCCCAGGTACGGGAGCATGGCCTCGCGCACTTCCGCGCGGACGGGCGTCGTCGCGGCGTGGTCGAGGTAAAGGCGATGGGGCATGTACGAAAAGCTAAGGTGAGAGGTGAGAGGTGAGAAGTGAGGGGGGGAAGTGAGAGGCGAGAGGTGAGAGGCGAGGGCGTGAGAGGTGAGAGGCGAGGAGAGGTGAGAAGCGAAGGCGTGAGAAGTGAGAGGCGAAGGCGTGAGAAGTGAGAGGCGGGAACGTGAGAAGTGAGAGGCACAGGCGTGAGAAGGGTCATCAGGGCGCGAAATCGATCCCGGGTCTTGGGACTGCGCGCACAGATTTCCGGCATGGCTGGCGATCTCGGGGACCTGGTCGTCTGGCGGGAGTCTGCTCAGCTGGCGCAGGGAGCGATCGACGCCGCACGGCGGATGAGCGGCTTCGGCACGCCGGCTGCAGCGGACCAGATCGCGCGGGCTGCCGAGTCGATACCCGCCAATATCGCCGAGGCGTACGGCCGGGGGTTCGGCAAAGACGGTGCCCGGTTCCTCAGGGTGGCGCGGGGCTCGGCGGCGGAGCTGGAGAGCCATTTGTGGCTGGCGGAACGGACCGGCGGTGTGCCGGGGCAGCTGGCGGCGGACCTTCTCCGGCGCACGCAGCACGTGCGCGCGCTGCTTCGGGGCCTGCTACAGGCTACGGCAGGCGGTAGATCGCGGGGCTGACAGCGAGTCCCTCACTGCCCACCTCTCACCTCAGCCTCTCACCTCTCACCCTCTCACCTCTCACGCTTCACCGTTCACATCGACCGCACTCCCAACTCCACCACGTCGTCCACCCGGACCGTTTCCTGGGTGAAGAACGGCTCGCCATAGCGGGTCCGGATGAGGGAGCCGTAGTGCGCCGACTGAGTCTCGATCAGCTCGTAGAGTGGCTGGCCCGTCGGGAAGATCTCCCCGGCCGAGCCGGTGCCGTCGAACTGCGACTTGTAGCAGTGGATGGCGCGCATCTTCGCCGCGAACGTGCTCGAGATGTCCACCACGAACGTGGGTTTCACGGGGTCCTCGCGGTAGGCGAGGGCGTAGAGGATCTTGCGCGGCCGCCAGGCGCGCCCGGCTGCGTCGTAGCGCGCGAGGCCGGCGAGGTAGCAGGCGTCGCGGGCGAGCTCGGAGGCGATCCGGTGGTCCGGGTGCCGGCCGACGGGGAAGGGGAGGATGACGGTCCGCGGGCGGAAGCGCCGGATCCACTCGACCACGACCCGCCGCGCCTGGTCGGTGTTGTGGAGGTGCGCGTCCGCGAGGCCGGCGTTCTCGCGGGCGTGGAGGCCGAGCGCCCTGGCGGCCCGCGCGGCCTCCCCGAGCCGCACGGCCGCCGAGCCGCTGGTGCCGCTCTCGCCGGCCACGAGGTCGAGGATGCCGGCGCGATGCCCCTGCCGGACTGCCTTGGCGAGCGTGCCGCCGCAGGTGAGCTCGGCGTCGTCCGGGTGAGCCGCTATCGCGAGGACATCGAGGTGCATACGCGGTCCGGTGAGAGGTGAGGGGTGAGTGGTGAGACGTTAACGTGAGAAGTGAGAAGTGGAAAGGCGTGAGACGAGCGAAGGCGTGAGAGGATCTCCCTCACGCCTCCGTCCTCTCACCTCTCACGTCCCTGCCTCTTACTTCTCACCTGAACCTCTCACCCCTCACCGCTCACTGCTCACGCTTCATTCGTACCGCAGCGCCTCCACCGGATCCATCCTCGCCGCTCGCTGGGCCGGCACGATGCCGAACACGATGCCGGTGATGACCGAGGCGCCAAGCGCCGCCACGATGGACAGCGGCGGTACCCGGGCCGGGATCGGCGAGAAATGCGCGACCGCGTACGCCAGGCCGCCGCCCAGCAGCATCCCGACCGCGCCGCCGATCAGCGTCAGCGTCGCGGCTTCCACCAGGAACTGCCACAGGATCTCGCCCTGGGTGGCGCCGAGCGCCTTGCGCACGCCGATCTCCCGCGTGCGCTCGGTGACGCTGATCATCATCACCGCCACCACGCCCACCCCGCCCACCATCAGGCCCACGCCCGAGAGGGCGATCATCACCACGAAGAAGACACCGGTGAGCTTGCCCCAGATGTCGAGGAACTTGTCCTGCGTGACCACGGAGAACGTGTTCTCGTAGCCCGGCCGCAGGCCGCGCTCCCGCCGCAGCGCCGACGTGACGTCGTCCATCGCGTCCTGCACGGTGGCCTCGTCCGTGGGCATGACCGCCAGGTTCGCCCATCCCCAGTTGACGTTCATGTAGCGGTGGAAGGTGACCCAGGGCATGATCACGATGTAGTCGTTGCCGCCGCCGAACAGGTTGGGCGGTGGCTCGTACACGCCGATGATCTTGAACTCCTGGCCGTAGATCTTGAGGGTGTGGCCGGTCGGGTCGAGCTGGGCGAAGAAGCGCACCGCGAGCTTGGTGTTGACGACCACGACCTTGTCGCCCGCCGCGTCCTCGATGTCCGTGTAGGAGCGCCCGGCCGTGAGGTCGCCGCCCGACACCCGCGGCCAGCTCGCGCCGTCGCCCTGGATCTGGACGTTGTCCTCGCTCTCGCTGCCCGCCTGGACGGTCGCCTGGCGGCCCTCCGACATGATCACGGCCTTGACGGTCGGCAACCGGGCGATGAGCTTGGCCTCGTCCTGGCTGATCGGCGGGTAGTGCCGCCAGGGCGCGTTGCGGTCGCCGCCCATCTGGATGCCGCCCTGGAAGTAGCGGAACACGAAGAAGGTCTTGGGGCCCAGCTGAGCGATCGCGCTCTCGAAGCTGGTGTTGATGCCCTTCACGGCGGCGGACATCCCCATCACCACCATCACGCCGATCGCGATGCCGACGATGGTCAGGGCCGCGCGGGTCTTGCTGGCCCGGAGCGAGTCGAGCGCGATCCCGATGCCCTCGAGCAGCGTCGTGACGACCGAGGTGGTCCGCGAAGACGTCATTCGAACCTCAGTGCCGCGACGGGGTCGAGTTTGGCGGCCCGGCTCGCGGGATACACGCCCGCGATCACCCCGACGCCGATGCCGAGGGCGATGCCGAGCACGATGGACAGGGGCGAGACGCCCATCGGCAGCGGTGAGACGGCCTTGACCAGCCGCGCCAGGCCGAGGCCGGCGAGGATGCCGAGGGCGGCGCCGGTGGTCGAGAGGGTCGCCGCCTCGACCAGGAACTGGGCCAGAATGTCGCGGCGCCGCGCGCCGAGCGACTTGCGGACCCCGATCTCCCGGGTGCGCTCCGCGACCGCCATCAGCATGATGTTCATGATCACGATGCCGCCCACCACCAGCGACACGCCCACCAGGAGCGGCAGCGCGGTGTACAGCACCTTGGAGATCTTGGCCCAGAAGCTGAGCACGTCTTCCTGGGTGTCGAGGTGGAAGTCGTCGTCCTCCTGGGGCCGCAGGTGGTGACGGCTGCGCATCAGGCCCTCGACCCTGTCCATCGCGGCCTTCATCATCGCGTCGCTCTGCGCCTTCACGATGATGCCGTCCACCACCTTGTGCGGGTTGACCACCTTCTTGATCTCGGACGTGTACGGCGCGATGGCGAAGCGATCGAGCGAGAACCCGAAGACGTTCCCCTGCTTTTCCACCACCCCGATGACGGTGTAGGGGAAGCCCGCGATGCGGATGGTCCTGCCGACCGGGTCCTCCCCCGTGAAGAAGCTGTCGGCGACGTCCGTGCCGATCACCACCACGTTGGCCGAGTGGTTGATCTCCTCGGGCGTGAAGATCCGCCCGTCGGCGATGCGGTAGTCGCGGATCTTGAACAGGTCCTCGGACACCCCGGAGACCTGGATGTAGGCGGAGTGCTTGGTGCCGACGACCCCCTCGGCCTGGTTCGAGCTCTCGATGGCCACCAGGTAGTCCGACGGCAGAGCGGCGCGGATGGCGTGGAAGTCGTCCTCGTACAGCTGCGGCCGACGCCGCCAGGCGCGCCGGGTCGCGTCGCCCGGGTTCCCGAACTGCACCCCGGGCCGCCGGTTCACCGTGAAGGTGTTGATGCCGAAGATCTTGGCGGCGAAGTCCTCCTGCACGTACTTGTCCATGCCCTTCACGATCGAGACGACCGCGATCAGGAACATCACGCCGATGAACGCGCCGATCAGTGAGAAGAAGCTCTTGAGCTTCTGCGCGCGGATCGTGCCCAGCGCCAGCATGACCGCCTCGTAGATCGGCATCGCCGGCTAGGCCGCCTTGAGCCGGTCGGACGAGACCACGCCGTCGTGGAGCGTGACCACCCGCTCGGCGTGCCGCGCGATGTCCGCCTCGTGGGTGACCATCACGATGGTCTGGCCCCGGGTGCGGTGCAGCTCCTCGAGGATCTTCATGATCTCTTCGCTGGTCGTCGAGTCGAGGTTGCCCGTCGGCTCGTCCGCGAGAATGATGCTCGGCTCCGTGACCAGCGCCCGCGCGATGGCCACCCGCTGGCGCTGGCCGCCCGACAGCTCGGCCGGCCGATGCTCCATCCGGTCGCCGAGGCCGACCGACGCCAGCGCCTGCTCGGCCTGGCGGCGGCGCTCGCGCGCGGGCAGGCCGGCGTAGACCAGCGGCAGCTCCACGTTGTGCAGCGCCGTGGCGCGCGGCAGCAGGTTGAAGGTCTGGAACACGAACCCGATCTGGCGGTTGCGGACCCGCGCCAGCTCGTCGTCGGTCATCCGCGACACCTCGGTGCCCGCCAGCCAGTACTGGCCTGACGTCGGCGTGTCGAGGCAGCCGATCAGGTTCATCAGGGTGGACTTGCCGGAGCCCGAGGGCCCCATGATGGCGACGTACTCGTTGGGCTGGATCTCGAGGTCCACGCCCCGCAGGGCGCGCACGGTCTCGCCACCCATCGGGTAATCGCGCGTCAGACCGACCGTGCGGATGACGGGCTCGCTCACGGAGCCTTCGCTCGGCGCGCGCCGGCCGCCGGCACCTGCCCCTTCACCCGGCTGCCGTCCTTGAGGTCCTTGATGGCCGCGTAGCTGCCGGCGACGATCGTCTCGCCGCCCTTGAGGCCGCTCAGCAACTCGAAGTACTCGTCGCCCGCGATCCCGACCTTCACCGGTGTGAAGTGGGCGACGTGCGTGACCGTGTCCACCACGAACACGCCCTCGGCCTCCTTGGCGCGGTGCGCCTGCGAGGTGTCCTGCGACACCTGGTAGCGCGGCGCGTTCTGGGCGACCGCCGTCCCGCCCGCCGGCGCGGGGTGCGTCGTGTCCGCCGTCGGCTCGCGCACGGTCAGCGCGATGATCGGCACCGAAAGCGCCTGCTTGCGCGTGTCGGTGATGATGTTCGCCGTGGCCGAGAGATCGGGCCGCAGCCCCTTCGGCGGGTGGTCCAGCGTCACTCGCACCTCGAAGTCCACCGCCTGCGCCGCGGTCACCAGCCCGCTGGTCGACGCACTCGCCCCCGCGACCGACGAGTTCGCGATCTTGGTCACGTGCCCGCTGAAGGTCGTGTCCGGGAACGCGTCGATGGAGACCTGCGCCGAGTCGCCGAGCTTGATGCGGACCACGTCCGTCTCGTCCACGTTGACGCGCGCCTCGATGACCGACATGTCCGACACGGTCATCAGCAGCCCGGTCTCGCGCGAGAAGGTGCCGGGCACCGCGACCTCGCCCAGCTTCACCGCCAGGCGCGTCACCTGGCCGGAGAGCGGGGAGGCGATGATCGTCTTGCTGAGCTGGTCCCGGGCGTTGCGCAGGCTCGCGACCGCCTGCTCCACCGCCCGCTGCGACGCGTCGAGGTTCGCGGCCGCCACCGCCTGCGCGGTCTGCGCCTGCTCGAGCGCCTCCTCGGAGATGAGCTGCGCATTCTGCGCCCGGACGTCCCGCGCCCGGTTGTAGGCGCGCTGCGCCTGGTCGAGGTTGGCTTGCGCCTGGGCCACGTTGGCCCGCGCGGAGGCGACCCCGGCCTGGGCCTGCTCGACCGCAGCGGCGTAGGTCGCGGTGTCGAGCTTCACCAGGATCTGGCCGCGCTGCACGAAGTTGCCTTCCTGCAGCGGCAGGTAGACGATGCGCCCCATGATGTCGGACAGGATGTCCACCGACTGCTCGGGCTCGATCTTCCCGCTCGCCGTGACGATCGAGACCAGGTCGCGCCGGGCGACCCTCTCGAGCTTCACGTCGACCGCCGGCTGGCGGCGCTTGGAGACGCCGAGCGAGACGAAGCCGGCGAGGACGATGACGCCGCCGACGATGAGGACGACTTTCCCGCGAGTGCTCATGGCTTCCGGTCCGATCTCCTAGCGAAGAGGCTGCCCGACCGCCTGCTCCAGCGCGGCGATCGCCTTGTGATAGTCGTAGACGGAGGTGACGTAGTCGACGCCGGCCTGCTCCGACGCGACGCGCGCGTCCAGCAGCTCGATGATCGAGCCCGAGCCCACCCGGTAGCGCTCGGTGGCCAGCGATAGCGCCTCGTCCGCCGCCGTGCGGTTGTTCGCCCGCACCGCGATGGTGCGGTAGGCCGTCAGCAGCGCCAGGTACGCCGCGCTCACGCTCTCCCGGACCAGCAGCTCCTGCTGCCGGATGGAGTACTGGAGATCCTGGCGGGCCGCCCGCGCCTGCGACACCTGGGAGTGACGGGAGAATGCGTCGAAGATCGGCAGCGAGAGGCCCAGCCGCACGTTCCAGGGATTGGTCCCGGTGGTCTTGGTGACGATGGTGTCGGGACCAAACGGCATAGGAACCACGGTCCCCGAATCCGCCTGCGTGTACACCCGCTGGGTGAACTTGCCGTAGCTGGCCGAGAACTGCAGCGCCGGAAGGTACGAGGAGTACGCCCCTCGAACGTTCCAGTTGGCCGCCCCCTCCCGCGCCCGAAACGAAAGCAGGATCGGGTTCTCCCGGAGCGCCAGATTCACCAGCGAGTCCTCGCTGTACGCGGGCTCGACCACGGGGAACGTGTCCGTCGGGACCACGTTCGGCGGCTCGGGCGCAGGCACGCCGAGCAACTGGTAGAGCTTGAGCACCTCGTTCTGGACGTTCTGCTGGGACTGGAGCAACGAGACGTCGGCATTGCCCTTGGCGACCTGCGCCGTCCGCACGTCGATCATCGTCTTCTGGCCGACGTTGTACTGCGCCTGCGCCAGATTCAGCACTTCCTGGGCCCGCGCCACCACGTGCTGGGCCAGGTCGGCCTGGGCCCGGGCCTCGAGCAGGTTGATGTACTCCTGCTTCACGGCTGTCTCGAGCAGGGTGCGCTGGCCGGCAATGTCCTGGTCCGCCGCCCGCAGCGAGGCCGCGTAGTAGCCGCGGTTCGCGATCGAGCTGCCGGAGAGCTGGTAGAAGATGCTGAGGTTCCAGCTCAACGCCTGGGTGCGATTCAACGGGTATTGGAGCCCGGAGCCAAGGTTGACGAGGCCGGCCTGCGTCCAGGAGGAACCGCCACCGACGCTCGCGGTCGGCGTGAACAGCGACACGGTCGAGTTGAGGGCCTGGGCCGCCGCTGGATACCGATCGCTCACCTTGGTCAGATAGGCCGGGTTGTTCTGCCGCGCGATCTCCAACGCGTCGGCCAACGACAGCTTCCGCGCCGGCGCCTCCTGCGCGTAGCCGATCGCCGCCACCATGGTCAGAATCACCAGCCATCCGAGAATCAGTCGAGCCCGCATGTTCGCCCCTGGATTGGTCTTATCACTGCGCCCCATACGTCACGGCGTCACCGCGAGTTTCATCCTCTACGCGCCGCGGCCGAACGGGCTACGGGGCAACCTAGACCGATGTTGACCGTGGTCAAGTATCGAAGCACGGCAACCCGTGCCGAATTGTCGTATTGGCCCAGCTAGCGCGGAGGCAGGCTCAGGCGCGTGGCGGTGATGGACCTGGCAGGCACGGCGACCTTGAGCAGGCTGCCCGTCGGCGAGAACCAGAACTCGCGCGTCTCGCCGCCGGCGAGGGTGAGCACGTAGCGCCGGGCGAGGGCCGTGTGGCCGCCCACGACCAGCGTGTCGTCGCCGGCCCCGCGGACCTCGCCGGCCTCGACCCGGGTCTGGCGGGGCCGCAGCAGGCTCACCGGCCGCGGCGCGTCGCCGTCGGGCCGCGGCAGAAAGTAGAACTGGTCGAAGCCGTCGTCGTCGAGGACCACCGCGCCGGCGGGAACCGCGAACTCGCGGACGACCTCGCCGGTCTGCGTGACGATCCGGACCGCGAACCGGCCGCGGCCGGCCTGGCCGCTGAGTCGCTCCGCGATCCGGCCGCCCACGGTCACGTCCGCCTGATAGGAGACGGGCACGTGGTCGTTGGTCAGCTCGAGTGCGAGGCGGACCTCGCGGTCGCGGTAGCGATCGGTCGCCACGGCGCGGATGCCCGGTCGGCCCTGGCGGCCCGGGGTGGCCTGGATGACGAATTCCTCGCGGCCGATCTCGGCGTCCTCGTGCGCGATCAGGAAGATGCCCTGATCGAGCACCTCCTGGGCGTGCGCGGCCGGCGGGGCGAGCCCCGGCAGCAGCGCGGCGCAGGCGGCGAGGACGAGGCCCGCCCTCACGGCACCGCCTCGGCGGCCGGCGCCCGGCCGAGGACCCGCTCGGCGATGCGGTCCCGGATGAACTCGTAGATGGCCCGTCCGGCCTCGGCGCTGGCCCGCGTGGGCGCGCCGATGGTGCCCTGGGAGGCGGCAGGCAGGTACATCATCGTGCCCCGGCGGTAGCGCCGCCGCGCCGTCTCCGGCAAGATACAGTCGCGGGCGAGGTCCATCCGCACCAGCTGCGGCGCGAGGTAGAGCATGAGCGACGTGTCGATCTCCCCGCCGTGGATGGGCCCCTCGGCGGTATCGGCCACGGCGGCCAGGTCGATGGCGAAGACGTCGACGACGCGGACGCGCGAGCGGACCGTCACGACGGTCGCGAGCGCCTCCTGGTGGGGTGCGTGGCCGTGCGCGGTCAGCACCAGGAACTCCTCGACGCCGCTCCCCTCCCAGTCCTGCAGGAGATCGTTGAGCCAGCGGCGCAGGGTCTTGCGCCGCACCGACGCGCTGCCGGGCAGGACCTCGGGCGTGACCGCGTTCACGCCGTACTCGATCGTGGGGGCCCGCACGATCCGGAACTCGGCCGAGAGGTCGTCGGCGAGCCGTTCGACGATGAACGCGTCGCTGCCGAGCGGGAGGTGCGGGCCGTGCTGCTCGCAGGTCCCGGCCGGCACGATGAGGCGCGGGTTCGCCGCGATGGCGAGGGCGACCTCGTCCGGCGTCATCTCCTTGAGGCGGAGCGGAGTGCTCACCTGAGGCGGCCGCGCGTGGTGTGGCTCGCGGCCGTGGCGGGGGCCGCCGCGCTCGGCGCCGAATGGACGCGGGCGCCCGGGTGGATCCTGGCCGCCGGCCTGGCGGCGCTGGCGGTGCTCGCCCTGGCCTCGGCCTGGCTCGACGAGCGCCGGGCGCCGGGGTGGGGCGTGCGGATGACCGGCGCGCTGCTCGCCGCGGCGCTCGCCGTGGCGGCCACGAGCTCCGTGTGGCAGCTGGCCCGGCTGCGCGACTCGTGGCCGAAGGTGCGGGAGGAGACGGTCACGCGTGCGTCGGCGCAGCTCCAGGACGATCTCGGCGCCGCGTTCGGCGAGGTGCGGCGGCTGGCGGATCGCGCGGCCACGCTGGTCGGCCTCACGGGCGGACCGGCATTCCAGCGGCTCCGGGGCCTGATCCGCGAGCGCGAGCCGGCCCGCGGTGTCGTGCTGTTCGACGCCGTCGGTCGGCCGACGGCGTGGGCCGGGACGGTGCGCGTCACGTTCAGTCCGGCGGGGCCGGAGCTGTCAACGGTCACGACACCATTCTACCTGTGGCTCGTGGCGCGACGCCAGGCGCACGGCGGGACGGCGGTGGCGGCGGTGCTGCTGGCGCGCGCGTCGTATGCGCCGAAGGCGGGTGTGGCGCTGACCGACCGGTTCGCGGATCAGACCGGCGCGGGGCTGCACTTCTACCCGCCGGGTGGCGCGCTGACGGATTCGGACGTGTTCGACTACGTGCTGCCGAGAGCGTTGGCCGGCGGCGACACGTTGTTCACGGTGCAGCCCGTGCCGCCCGAGCAGGATGCGGCGCTGGCGGACGCGCTCGCGGCGGCGCGGCGCCCGGTGCTCTGGATCCTGGCGGCCCTGCTCCTCGCCGGCATCCTCGGCGCGGTGCGCGCCGGGATGCCGGTGGCCGGCGCGGTCGCGACGGCCGCGGCCGCCGCGCTGTGCGTGGCCCGCGCCCCGCTCGGCGAGGCGTTCGGACCCGACAGCATCTTCTCCTCGGCGACCTACTACCAGGACGTGCTCGGCCCGTTCTCGCGCTCGGCAGGCAGCGTCATCCTCACGAGCTTCGTCGTCGCGCTCGCGGCCGGCGCGCTGTGGCGGCGCGGGCTCAGGCCGGTGCTGCCGAGCCGGGTCGCGGCGCTCGCCGTCACCGTGCTCGCTCCCTACCTGCTGCAGGACCTCGCGCGCGGCATCACGCCGCCCGCGGCCGGCGTGACGCTGGGCCTGTGGCTGACCTGGCAGGTGGCGCTGGTGCTGTCCGCGTCGGCCGTGGTGCTCACGGCCGCGGCGCTGGTGCGAGGCCCGGTGGCGCCCGCCCGGGCGGGCGCGTGGCCCCTGCTGGCGTCGGCGCTGGCGATCGGGCTCGCGGTGGCCGGCCTGTTCCTGTGGGAACCGCGCGGCGCCTGGCCCGAGTGGTATCCGTACCTGTGGCTGCCCGCGCTGCTGGTGGCGATCCGCCCGATGCCGTTCCGCAGCACCATCGCGACCGTGGCTGTGGTCGCGGGCTCCTCAGCGGCGCTCCTGGAGTGGGGCACGACCACCGGCAGCCGCATCTCGCTCGCCACGCAGGACATGGAGGGGCTCGGCAACAAGCCCGATCCGCTGAAGGTCGCGCTGCTCGACCGGCTGGTCCGGGGCACGCCGCCGACCATCGCCCCCGAGTCGGCGGGCGATCTCTACCTGCTGTGGCGGCGGACCGACCTGGCGGCCCACGACTACCCCGCGGCGCTGTCGCTGTGGTCTCCGGCAGCCGAGCGGATGGTGCAGGTGGATCTCGCCCAGCTCGACCTGCCGGCCGAGCTGGTGCAGACGCAGGTGCGGGACGCGCTGGATCAGCGGCGGCCCCTGGTGCAGTCCTACCTCCGGCGCGAGGGCCTGTACGGGCTCGCCACCATCCCGCTGGCGGACGGGCGCGTCGTCGCCGTCGCCGCGGGCACGCGATCCAGCCTCGTCGCCCCGAGCCGCGCGGCGCGCTTCCTGGCGGGCGCCGGGGAGGAGCCCGAGCCCCCGTACCGGCTCACGCTCTCCCCGCTGGAGCCCGGGGGGCCGGCCGTCAGGCCCGCGGCGTGGGAGCGGTCGGGCTGGACGATCCGCGGCGACCGCGCGGTCGAGCTGCCCGGCGGCTTCCGGCACGTGCACGCACAGGTGGACCTGGGCGGACTGTCGGCGCTGCTGCAACGGGGGCTGCTGCTGCTGGTGCTGGACTTCGGCGTGCTGGCGGCGCTGTGGCTGGTGGTCGACGTCGTGGGCGGGCGATTCGGGCCCAACGTCGCGCGCTGGCTGCCGCGGGCGCGCCGCTCGCTCCGCGCCCGGCTGACCGTGAGCCTCGCGGCGTTCTTCGTGCTGCCGACGGTGGCGCTCGCGCTGTGGAGCTACTCGCGCCAGGGCGAGGAGTTCCGCCACTCGCGCGAGCTGCTGATCGGCCGCACCCTGCAGGACGCGGCGGCCGCGCTCGAGAGCGACACGATACCGGACGCGGAGGAGGTCACGACCATCGCGCAGCGCGTGGACGCGGAGCTGGTGTTGAGCCACGGCGGCGCGCTCGAGGCCAGCTCCGCGCCGGTGCTGGCGGACCTGGGCCTGGTGGACTGGCTGGTGCCGCCGGAGGCGTTCACGCGGCTGGCGCTGGGCGACTACCTCGAGGTGACGCGCAAGCAGGACGATACGCCGCAACCGGTGCTGGTCGGCTATCACCTCCTCCAGAGGTCCGCCGACGAATCGGAGACGGCGATCCTCGCCTCGCCGCAGCTGCTCAGTGACCCGGCCCTGAGCGGCCGGGAGGAGGATCTCGGCATCGCGGTGCTGGTGGCGGCGGTGCTGGGCATCGTCGCGGCGCTGGTGCTCTCGGGCCTGGCGGCGCGCGCGCTCGCCCGGCCGATCGGCCATCTGACGCGCGCGGCGCTCCGCGCGGGCAGCGGCGAGCCCCCGAGCCCGGCAGCCGGCGCGATGCCGAGCGAGCTGGAGCCCGTGTACCGGGCCATCGAGCAGACGGCCGCCGACGTGGAGCGGGGGCAGGAGGCACAACGCGTGCTCGCGTGGGGCGAGATGGCGCGTCAGGTCGCCCACGAGATCAAGAACCCGCTCACCCCGATCCGGCTCGGCGTCCAGCACCTGATGCGGCTGAGGCGGGAGCGTCCAGCGGAGCTGGGCGGCGTGCTCGACGTGACGGGCCAGCGCATCCTGGCGGAAATCGACCGCCTGGACGCGATCGCCAGGGCCTTCAGCCGCTTCGCGCTCCCGTCGGCCGAGCGGCCGCCGGTCGAGGTGGTGAACGCCGGGGACGTGATCCGCGAGGTGGTCGGCCTCTACCGGCTGGGCGATTCGCCGGTGACCTGGGACGTGGAGGCCGATGAGGGGGTCGCGGTCGTGGCCCGCCGCGACGAGCTGGCGGAGGTGCTGGTGAACCTGTTGGAGAACGCGCGCGACGCGGGCGCCACCCGGGTCACGATCCGCTCGCGGCGCGGCGCGCGCGGGACGGCGCAAGCCCGGGCTGGCGGCGGCGTGCGGATCGAGGTGCGGGACGACGGGAAGGGGATTCCGGCCGAGGCGCTGCCGCGCGTGTTCGAGCCGCGCTTCAGTACGACGACCAGCGGGAGCGGCCTGGGCCTCGCGATCGCGAAACGGCTGGTGGAGGGCTGGGGCGGCACGATCGGCATCGCCAGCGAGCTGGGTGCCGGCACGACGGTCAGCCTGTCATTGGCTGGTCCAGCACCTCCCTCACCCGCCTGAGCAGCTCAGTGATCGTCCACGGCTTGGCGATGAACGGCAGGCCGGGATCGAGGGCCCTGGTCTCCTGCGCGTCCCGCGCGGTGTACCCGCTGGTGAACAGCACTCTCACCTGCTTGCCTGCTTCGCGCAGCGCGCGCGCCAGCTGCGGGCCACCCAGGGTGGGCATCACCACGTCGGCGACGATCAGGGCGATCTCCGTCTCGTGCCGGCCGAACAGATCGAGCGCCTCGGCTCCGTTCGCTGCCTCGAGCACCCGGTACCCGTGCTTCTCGAGCACGCGCCGGGCAGCCCGGCGCAGGGCGTCCTCGTCCTCCGCCAGGAGAATGGTTTCGGTGCCCCGCAGCTGTGCGGTGCCGCCCTCCGGCGAGACGCGGTGCGCCGCACGCTCGGCCTCGGGCAGCAGCACGCGCACCGTGGTGCCGCTCCCGGGCGTGCTGCGCACCTCCACGAACCCGTCGTGCTGGCGCACCAGGCCGTACACCATCGCCAGTCCGAGACCGGTACCGGCGTCCACCGCCTTGGTGGTGAAGAAGGGCTCGAACAGGTGGCGCTGGGTCTCCCGATCCATCCCCACGCCGGTGTCCGCCACGCTCAGCACCGCGTAGCGTCCCGGTGTGCCCCAGCCGCCCGCGGCGCACGCCGCCGCCGTCAGCTCCTCGTGCGACGCGCTGATGACCAGCGTTCCCTCGCCCGGCATCGCGTCGCGCGCGTTCGTCGCCAGGTTGATCAGGATCTGCTCCACCGCCACCGGATCGGCCCGCGCCACGCAGCCGGGCTCGTCCACTTCGACCTGAAGCTCGATGTCCGCCGGCAGCAGGCGGCGCAGGACGACCGCCGTATCCTGCAGCAGCGCGTCGAGCTCGACCGGCTGCAGGTCGAGGCGCTGCCGGCGCGCGAAGGCGAGCAGCTTGCGGATCAGCTCGCTGCCGCGCCGGCTGGCAGCCTTGATGGTCTCGAGATCGCTCAGGATCGTGGAGTCGCCGATCAGGTCGCTCCCGATCAGGTCCGCGGTGGTCAGGATCGTGGTCAGCAGGTTGTTGAAATCGTGCGCCATCCCTCCGGCGAGCTGGCTGAGGGCTTCCATCTTCTCGGCCTGCCGCAGCCGCTGCTCGAGCGCATCCCGCTCGGCGGCGTCCGCACCCACGCCCACCGGGCCCACGGGCGGGGTGGCGTCCCGCGGTGGACGTTCTCGACGCGGACTCTTCTTCGGCGGTCTCCTGCTCATCGAACCCCGGGCTGAGCATCCGTCCAAGGCACGTGCAAGGCTCGTGCGCGGCGGGCGAGCGGCCGGACCGGGAGCCGTGTGGGCATCCCCAACCTCACGTATGTCATTGTCATGGAAGTGGTTAACCGACGGTGACCGCAACTCGGCCCTCTCTCCGGGCGCGTCCCGTGGTGCCGGTGTGGTGCGAGAGGCGCAGCTGCGACGTGGCGATCGGCCACGCGCCTGCAGCCCGCCGCTCTGGCCCGGCGAACCACACCACGGGTGCTGGGGTGGCTGGCTACCTTGAATCGCGTGCGGGGTAGACGGTGAGGCAGTCGCCGAGTATCGTCGCGGGCCGGAGGATCGAACCCATGCGTTCCATCCGCTCCAAGCTCGCAGGCGCGCTCGCCGCGATGGCGCTCACCGCGCTCATCGCCCATCCGTCGTTCGCGCAACAGCCGCCTTCCGCACCTCCACCCGAGTACGGGAGCCCGACGCCGGCGGCCGAGCTGGGTGCCCGGGCCGGCTACGACTGGGGCCTCGCGGCATTCAGCGCCGGGGTCCAGCTGCAGGTGCCGGTGATCCCGGGCTTCGCCCTCGTGCCGAGCGTCGACTGCTTCCTGCACACGCCGTTTCCGCAGTGGCAGCTGAACCTCGACGCCTCGTTTCGCCTGGGGTTGTACGGCGGGCTCTACGGCGGGGCCGGCTTGGGCATCACGCACCGCGACCTGGGGACGGTGCGCTCGCGCAGCGGACTCAACGTGTTCGTGGGATTCTCGCCGCCGCGTCTGGCACGGCGAGCGCCGGCGCCTTTCGTCCAGGCGCGCTGGCTGCTGGTCGGGAACCGCAGTCCGTTCGCGGTGGTGGCGGGAGTGAGCGTGGCGTTGTAGAAGCCGGCGTTGGGGATTGGGGGTTGGCGTGTGTGGCCCGAAACCCCAACCCCCAAACCCCGACCCCCGGCTCGTTCAGAACCCCGGCGTCAAGCCGAACTGCCACAGCCATCCCTTGCCGGGGCGGTCGAAGGGCCGCACGTAGTCCACCTCGATGACGGCGAAGCCGAACAGGTTCACGCGCATTGCCGCGCCGGCGCTGGTGACCGCCTTGCGCGAGCCCCCGAAGATGCTCGGGGTCTGGCCCTGGTGCCACGCCACGCCACCGTCGCCGAAGATGGCGGCCTCGATCGGGAACGCGCCGTAGTAGCCGTGGCCGAGGCCGAGCACGCCGAGGAGCGGGAAGCGCAGCTCGAGGTTGCCGACCAGCAGCCGGGTGCCCACCAGCTGGTCGTAGACCGGGCACGGATCGGTCGCCGTCGCCACGCACTCCGAGGCGTCGAACGAGTTGTAGTCGTAGCCGCGGACCAGGCCCTGGTAGCCCATGAACAGCGGGTACATGTGCAGGCTGTCCTCGGAGTCGCGGCCGTATCGTCCGTAGTGCATCAGCCGGGCCGCGATGGTGAATGGCCGGGCGGGCATGAAGTAGTCCCGGTAGTCGGCCAGCACGCTGTAGAACTGCAGCGAGCCGACGGTGGGGTCCACCTCGACCCGGTAGCGCTTGCCGAGAATGGGGCTGGTCGCGCCGAAGAACGAGTTGTCGTACACCAGGGCCGCGCCCGCCGTGGCCATCGTCACGGAGGGCGGGGCGCTCAAGTTCTGGGTGACGTCGTAGAACAGGGCGCCGGTGACGGGCGAGAAGGCCTGGGTCTCCGCCTGGGCGTCGAAGGCGATGTTGCGGACACCGGTCTGGAGCTCGACGCGCTGCACGTCGCTCAACGGGTACGCCACGAGGAAGTCGGCTTCGCGGTTGATCTCCCGGTACACCACCAGCTGCTGGTAGGCGGTGTCGCCGAGCGCGGAGACGCCGTAGCTGTAGCCGCCCTGGACGTACGGAATCTGCTGCACGGCGACGGCCCAGTTGAGGCGGTGCGCGGTGTTCTGGTACGCCACCAGGCCGGCGAGGTTCTTGAAGTTGCCCTCGACCTGCAGCATCGTCGCGAGGTTCCGGTCACCGAGCATGTCGCTCCAGTACAGCGTGACGCCGCCGGCCACGAAGGTGCCGAACCGGTCGGCGCCGACCGCGAGGCTGGGCTGGGCGACGTAGTCCAGGCCCAGCCGGGGCCGGTAGCTGGTCACGGTCTCGGTGCTGGCGTACTTCTCACCGATGGTCGAGTCGGCGAGCAGCGTCAGCAGCTCGCTGCGCGGCCGGGCCTGCGGCGGGAGCATCGCAGGCGTCGGCGAGGTCGTCGCCGTGAGCGGCGCACCGGCGAGCGCGGCGGCGGAGTCGGCGGCGTAGACGGCGTACCGGCCGTGCTCGTACACGCTGTAGACGACGCGGCCGCTGGTGTGGGCGACCGACAGCGCCGGACTGAGCGAGGTGATGCCGGTCACGCCGGTCAGCAGGTTGGTGACCTGGCTCTGCCGCCCGGTGGCCACGTCGAGCTTGTAGATGTTCGTGATCCCGGTGCGGTCCGACAGGAAGTAGATGCTCGCCCCGTCGGGCGACCACTGGGGATCGATGTTCTTGCCGTCCGGGAAGCTCGGCAGCGGCGTGATGGAGTCGGTGAACGGATCCATCAGGGCGAGCCGGTAGTTGCCCGGCACCAGGGTCCTCAAGTCGGTCGAGAAGCGATCGGTCACGAAGGCGAGCTTCCGGCCGTCCGGCGACCAGGCCGGCTCGAGGTCGGCGTAGGCGTCGTGCGTGAGCTGGCGCAGGCTGTCGGTCTCGAGGTCGTAGAGGTACAGGTCGGTGAGGCCGCCGCTGAGCGCGGCGAAGGCGACGTACCGGCCGTCGGGCGACCACGACGGGTGGAGAATCTCCCCGAGATTGGGGAAGGTGATCTCGCGGGCGACGCGGCCGCTCTGCACCTCGAGCAGGTCCAGCACGGGGCGGCCGCGGGACTGGGCCGAGAAGACGAACCGGTCGCCCGTGCCGTCGAACGAGCCGGCCGAGTTGATGAACTCGAGGCTCGAGAGGTGCGGATCCACGGCGGTCCTGGTGACCCGCTGCAGGACCCGGCCGGTGCGGGCGTCGGCCATGTACATCTCGATGGAAAACAGATCGCGCGCCGAGTAGAAGACGATGCGCGACCCGTCGGGGCTCACCACCGGCCCGACGTTCAGGCCGCTCGCCTGGTCCCGCCCCGCGATCAGCCGCTCGCCGTAGTGCGACGGCGAATCCGTCTGCGCCACCAGCGGCTGGTACGTCTTGCGGAGATCGGCCTGCCAGGCCGAGTCGAGCTGGTTGCCCGACATCCCCGTCTCCCGCAGGAACGCCTGGTCGATGTCGGCCGCCTTGGTGGCCGACCGCAGCAGCCGTCCCACCGCTTCGTCGCCCCACCGCCCGGCGATGTAGGCCCACAGCGCCTGGCCGTAGCGGTACGGAAAGAAGTTCGGGTCGTCGAGCTGGCGCCACTTGGGCAGCTTGGCGTTGAGGGCCGCGTCCCGCATCCACATCGCCGTGTGCGGATCCAGCGGTCCCAGGGAGACGTACTCCGCCATGCCCTCGATGAACCACAGCGGCATCTGGGTCGCGGCCGGCATCTGGCCCCCGCGCCCGCTGCCGGTAATGTCGTACTGGAAGGCGTGCACCAGCTCGTGACCGATGACGTGGTTCGTCTCGGCCAGCGAGCTTCCCAGCGGCAGCACGATCCGCCGCTTGATGGCCTCGGTGACGCCGCCCGTCCCCTCGCCCAGGTCGCCGGGAATGGCGTTGGTCTGCTGGAACGCCGCGGGGCTGGCGTAGAGGATCAGCGGCTGGCGCCCGCTGAGCTCGTGGTCGAACAGCTGCGACTCACGGGCGTACCAGCGCTCGGCGATCCGGGCCGCCTGGTCGGCGGCGCTCTGCTCCTCCGGATAGAAGTAGATGTCGAAGTGGTCGGTCCGCAGGACCTGGAAATGGAAGGTCTCGTACTGCACCTTGTTGCGGCCGAAATACTGGGCCCGGCCGACCGAGGGACCGAAGGCGAGGCCTCCGAGGGCCAGCGCCAGGAGGGCGCCGGCGCGCGCCGGGTACGACAACCGAGGGGTCATGGTCTCTCCATTGGGTGATGCATCATGAAGTACCCCGAAGCAGGCGGCAAGTATCCAGGTTATGCCCGACGGCTCGGCCTGTTCTCCGGCACGATGCTGGTGATCGGCGGAATCATCGGAGCGGGGATCTTCCGCAGCCCCCCGCTCGTCGCCGAACGGGTCCGCACGCCCTCGCTCACCCTGGCCGTCTGGGGCCTGGGCGGACTGATCGCCCTCGGGGGGGCCTTCTGCTTCGGAGAGCTGGGCGCCCGCAAGCCGCGGGCGGGCGGCGGCTACGTCTACCTGCGCGATGCCTACGGCCCCCTGCCGGCGTTTCTGTACGGCTGGGCCCTGCTGCTGGTGATGGCCACCGGCGCCATCGCCGCCGTGGCGGTGACGTTCGCAGGCTATCTGGGCCGGCTCGCGGGCCTGCCCGAGGGAGCCACCATTCCCGTGGCGGTCGCCGCCATCGCCCTTCTTTCGACGGTCAACTACCTGGGTGTTAAGCCGGGCGCCGTGACCCAGAACGTGTTCACCGTCCTGAAGCTCGCCGCCCTGGCCCTGCTGATCGGGGCCGGCCTGCTGTTGAGGATGCACGGGGCCGGCCCTTCGTCGCTCGCCACGCCGGCGCCGCCGGCCAACGTGATCCTGGCGGTCGGCGCGGCACTGGTGCCGGTCATGTTCACGATCGGCGGCTGGCAGCAGTCGAACTTCATCGCCGAGGAGATGATCGACGCCGAGCGGAACCTGCCGCGGGCCTTGGTGATCGGCGTCACCGTCGTCGTGGTCGTCTACCTCCTCGCGAACGTCACCTACCTCCGGGTGCTCGGCGCGCCGGGCCTCATCGCCAGCACCGCCCCGGCGGCGGAGGCGATGCGCGCCGTGCTGGGCAGCCGGGGCGAGACGTTGATCGCGGCCGGGATCGCCTTCTCGACCTTCGGGTTCCTCAACCTGGTCATCCTCGTATCGCCGCGGGTTTACCAGGCCATGGCGGCCGACGGCGTCTTCTTCCCCCGCCTGGCGCGGCTCCACCCGCGCTACCGCACGCCGGCGGCGGCGATCGTGTTCCAGGGGGTGTGGGCCATCCTGCTCACGCTGAGCGGGACCTACGGGCAGCTGCTGGACTACGTGGTGTTCGGCGACTGGATCTTCTTCGGCCTGGTGGTGAGCACGCTGTTCGTCTACCGGCGGCGCGGGCGCCCGGCCGCGGCCCCCCCCTCGCCGGCGGGGCCGCCCGCGGGGTCCGGTGCGGAGCCTGCCGCGGCCGGCGGCTACCGGGCGTGGGGCTACCCGTGGACGCCGGCGCTGTTCGTGCTGGCGGCCCTGTACGTGGTGGCCAGCTCGGTGGCGTCGAACCCCCGGAACGCGGCGATCGGGGCACTGCTGCTCGCCGTGGGCGTGCCGGTGTTCCTGTTCTGGAGGGCGCGCAACGCCCGAAAGGTGTAGACTGCGGCGTGGAACTTTCCGTCGTCATCCCGGCCCACGACGAGGCCGGGAACGTGGGACCGCTGGTGCGGGAGATCGGGGCCGCGCTCCGGGCGGCCGGAGCGCCGGCGTACGAGGTCGTGATCGTGGACGACGGCAGCACCGACGGCACGTCGGAGCGGGCGCGGGAGGCGGCGGGCGAGGTGCCGGCGCTGGTCGTGGTCCGCCACCCGTCGCCGCAGGGGCAGAGCTTCGCGACCCTGACCGGCGTGCGCGCGGCCCGGGGCCGGTGGGTGGCGACGCTGGACGGCGACGGCCAGAACGACCCCGCGGACATCCCCAGGCTGCTCGCCGCCCGCGCCGCGGCGCCCGCCGGGGGCGCGGGTCCGCTGCTCCTCGCGGGCTGGCGGAAGGCCCGGCGCGACACCTGGCTCAAGCGGGTCTCGTCGCGGGTGGCGAACGGGGTCCGCGGCCGCCTGCTGGGCGACTCCACACCCGACACCGGGTGCGGTCTCAAGCTGTTCGAGCGCGACGCCTTCCTGGGCCTGCCGCACTTCGATCACATGCACCGCTTCCTGCCGGCGCTGTTCCTGAGGGCCGGCGGACGCGTGGTGTCGGTCGAGGTCGGCCATCGCCCGCGGCTGCGGGGACGGTCGCACTACGGGCTGTTCAACCGGCTGTGGGTCGGCATCGCGGACCTGTTCGGCGTGCTGTGGCTGATGAAGCGGGGACCGCGACGCTAGGGCCGCGCCGGTGTCGGTGGCCGGCGGCGGCGCGGCGGCGAGGGCGCATGGCAGGGCACCGGCTACCGGGCCCGCGTCCTCAGCGCCGCAGCAGGTGGCGGTGTACCCGCGCCACCAGCTCGACCGGAGAGAACGGTTTCACGATGTAGTCGTCCGCGCCGAGCTCGAGGCCGCGCACCACGTCCTGCTCGCGGCCCATCGAGATCAGCATCATCACCGGCATGGCGTGCAGCGCCGGCTCGGCACGCAGCCGGCCCAGCAGCTCGAAGCCGTCCATTCCCGGCATCTTGACGTCGAGAATGGCGAGCGAGGGGCGGAGTTGCGCGGCGGCCCGGCTGGCTGCGAGACCGTCGGCGAAGTGCCGGACGGCGATGCCCTCGCGCTCGAGCCGGTGCTTCACCACCGACACGATCAGCTCGTCGTCCTCGGCGAGAAGGACCAGGCGGGGAGCGGCGGGCCCCGGCTCGATCGACGAGCGGACCGCGTCTCCGCCGTCGGAGCGCGCGGACACCAGTTGACTCTCGGCTTCGGCCAGCGTCTCCTCGAGCGCGCCGCTCGCCGTCCACTCCGCCACCCCGGCGGAGAAGGTGAGCGGGCCCACCTGCCCCTCGGCCGGCGGTGCACGGCGCACCGCGCGCAGGGCCTCCGAGACCGCGGAGGTGGCGGCGGCTTCGTCCGCGTCCGCGAAGAGGATCGCGAAGGCGGCCCCGGCCCAGCGAGCTGTGCACACGGCGCGTCGCAGCGCGCGGGCGAGCGTGCGGGCGGCCAGCGACAGCGCCCGATCGGCCGTGCCCCAGCCGCTGGCGGAGGCGAGGGTGCGGTACTGATCCAGCTCCGCCAGCGCAACCGAGACCGGCGACGCGCCGTCGCGGCGGGGGCCGGCGGTGCGCTCGAACGCCTCGCGGAACGCGGCGCGGTTGGGCAGGCCCGTGACGGGGTCGCGCCGGGCGTCGGTGGCGACATGGAGCGCCCGCGCGAGGCTCGAGGTGACCGCCGCGGCCACCGCGATCGGGTCGAACGGCTTGGGGATGTACGCGTCCGCACCGAGGGCGTAGCACTCGGCCCGCGTCTCGGGCGAGCCGTGGCCCGAGAGGACGATGATCGGCACCGCCGACGTGCGGGGATCGTCGCGCAGCCGCGCCAGCACGGTCCGGCCATCGGCGTCCGGCAGCAGCACGTCGAGTACGACCAGCGCCACGGGGTGCCGGGCGAGCACCTGCTCCGCCTCCGCGGCGGAGCCGGCCGAGTACAGGGCGCGGCCCGACGCGGCGAGCACGACCGACAGGACCCTGGTGACGTCCGGGTCGTCGTCCACCATCAGGACGCCAGGCGGGGCGGGGCCCGTGGCGGCCGGCGCGGGGCCCGCGACCGACTCGGCGACGGAGCGGCGCAGGGCTTCGAGCGCGTCGTCGCCAGGACCGCCCCCGGCGGCCGCGCCGGCGCGCTGGTTCAAGCCGTCGCCGAACTGCTGCGAGAGGTCGTCCATGGGCTCGCGAATATATGGCGCCCGGGCCGGCGCAGCCGCAACGCCGCGCGCCGCGGCGCAGCGGATCGCTGGGGGCGTTCGGGCGCGGGCGCCTAGCCTTCGGGATGCTGGCGCGGATCACGTCCGCCGCCGTGCTCGGGATCGACGCCTACCTGGTGAGCGTCGAGACCGACATCGCCAACGGCCTGCCGTCGTTCGTGACCGTCGGCCTGCCGCAGGGAGCCGTCAAGGAGGGCCGCGAGCGCGTCAACGCCGCGATCCACAACGCCGGCTACGAGTTTCCCCTCAAGCGGGTCACGGTCAATCTCGCCCCGGCAGATGTAAGGAAAGAGGGCTCGGCCTTCGACCTGCCGATCGCGCTCGGCGTGCTGGCGGCGACCGGGCAGATCCGCCCGGCGGGGCTCGACGGCTACGTGGTGCTGGGCGAGCTGGGCCTCGACGGCGAGATCCGGCCGGTGCGGGGCGCGCTGTCCATGGCCGTGGCGGCCCGACGGTTGGGCTGTGCGGGCGTCATCCTGCCGGATGCCAACGTCCGGGAGGCGGCCGTGGTGGAGGATCTCGACGTGCGCGGCGCACGGACGCTGGGCGAGGTGATCGCCCATCTGGACGGCGGGCCGCCGCTGGCGCGCGCCGCGGTGGACGTCGCGGCGCTGTTCGCCGCCCGCGCCGAGGCGGACGTGGACTTCGCCGAGGTCAAGGGTCAGGAGCACGTGAAGCGGGCGCTGGAGGTCGCGGCGGCCGGCGGCCACAACATCCTGATGATCGGCCCGCCAGGTGGCGGCAAGACGATGCTCGCGCGCCGTCTCCCGACGATCCTGCCGGAGATGTCGCTGGCCGAGGCGCTGGAGACCACCAAGATCCACTCGGTGGCGGGGCTGCTGCCCGCCGGCGAATCGCTGATCGCGGTCCGCCCGTTCCGCTCACCGCACCACACCATCTCCGACGCGGGGCTGATCGGCGGGGGCAGCTACCCGCGGCCGGGTGAGGTGAGCGTGGCCCACAACGGCGTGCTGTTCCTCGACGAGCTGCCGGAGTTCCGCACCAACGTCCTCGAGGCGCTGCGGCAGCCGCTGGAGGACGGCGTGGTCTCGATCAGCCGCGCGGCCACTTCGCTGAGTTATCCCGCGCGCTTCATGCTCGCGGCCGCGATGAACCCGTGCCCGTGCGGGTACCTGGGCGACCCGGCCCGCGCCTGCGTCTGCTCGCCGGTGATGGTGCAGCACTACCGCAGCCGCCTCTCCGGCCCGCTGCTGGACCGGATCGACATGCACATCGACGTGCCGGCGGTTCGCTTCCGCGAGCTGTCGGAGGAGCGGGGCGGGGAGCCGAGCGCCCGGATCCGGGAACGCTGCGCGCGGGCCCGGGCGGTGCAGCGGGCGCGCTTCGCCGGCCGGGCCGGCGTGTTCGCCAACGCGCACATGGCGCCGCGGGACATCCGGGTCCACTGCGCGCTCTCCGCGTCGGCCGACGCGCTGCTCCGGACCGCCATCGCCCGCCTGTCGCTGTCGGCGCGCGCCTACCACCGGGTGCTGAAGCTGGCGCGAACGGTGGCCGACCTCGCGGGAGCGGCCCGGATCGAGCCCCCACACGTGAGCGAGGCGATCCAGTATCGGAGCCTGGACCGCCTCGCGCGCCGGTGATCCGGCGGGCGGCGCGCACCGGCGCCGGCGGCGCCGGGCCCGCGCCCCCAGGGGGCTCAGCGCCGGTTCATCGTCAGGCGGCCGTTGAGCGTGCGGGACGTGTACAGGCCCTCGAACTGGGTCGGGGCGCGAAGCGTGCCCTCGATGCGTGCGTCGCCGTCCGGCGTGTCGAGGATGATCGTGATGTGGTTGCCCTGGGCCTGCGCCGTGCGGACGAAGTACGGCCGGTTCGCCACGTCGAGCTGGAGGTTGCCGCGGTAGCCGTCGCCCGACGGCACCAGCCGCAGCATCCCGGTGTTGGGCGACATGCCCTGCTGGACGAGCTCGACCGCCCAGTCGCCGGTCAGGTCGATCTGGCCCGGCGCCGCCTGCGCCTGGGCCGGCGCGGCCTGCGGAGTGGGCGTGGTGGAGGGCGGCGCGTGGCTGCACGCGACGGCGAGCGCCGCGCACGTCGCCACTCTGAGTGCCGGGGACGGGATTCGCACGGCGGACTCTCCCGATAAGTGGACGGACGATTAGGTTAGAGCGCGTGAATGGAAAGCGCTAGCGTGCGGCTCTTCGTGGCCGTGAATCTCCCCGCCGACGAGCGGCGGAGGGCCTGGGCGGCGGCGGCGCCGCTCCGGGCGGCGCACCTCCCGGTGCGCTGGGTGGCCGAGGACGTGCTCCACCTGACGCTGCGCTTCCTTGGCGAGGTCGAGCCCGAGCGGGTGCCCGGCATCGAGGAGGCGCTGCGCGGAGCGGTGCGGGCGGCGCGCCCGTTCACCGTGACGCTGGGCGGCGTGGGGGCGTTTCCGAGTCTCGGGAAGCCAAGGGTGGTCTGGGTGGGCATCGAGCACCATCCGGCGCTCGAGCTGCTGGCCAACGACGTGGAGCTGGCGCTGATGGCTCTCGCCTTCGAGCCGGAGCTGCGGCCGTTCAGCCCCCACCTCACCCTCGGGCGTGCCGAGCGGAGCGCGCGGCCCGCCGCGTTCAAGGACTTCGCGCGTCTCGCCGCGGAGGTCGGCTACACGGGCTCGACGACCGTCGAAAGCGTGGACCTGATGCAGAGCACCCTGGGCCCTCACGGGGCCAGCTACGCGGTGCTGTCGCGCGCCCCGCTCGCCGGCGGGCAGGCGGCCTAGCCGATGGGATGCCTCCGCAAGGCGCTCGCCGGCGTCGGTTGCCTGGTCGTGCTGGCGGCGATCGTGGCGGGGTATCTGTTCCGTGATCGCCTGGTCGCGGTGTGGCGGCGCGTGCGCGGCGTGCCCGAGCCGCCGCCCGCGGTGTACGTGATGCCCGCGCCGGGGGCGGCGGCGCACGCCGAGTCGGCCCTGGCCAGCCTGGCCCGGCCCGTGCGCGGGGGCAGCGCCTACGTGGACCTGACGGCGTCCGAGCTGGCCGCCCTGATCCAGGGGCAGGTCTCCGGCACCTCGCGCGGCGTGCTGGACTCCGTGGCGGTGGCGCTCGGCGAGGGGCGCATCGAGGTCCGCGGGTCGCTCGACGTGTCGGTACTGCCGCGGCGCCTCCTCGGCCCGCTGTCGCAGGGGCTGGGGCGGCGCGAGCCGGTCGTGGCGGGCGGGACGCTCGCGGCGCGAGCCGACGGGCGCGTGGTCTGGACGATCGACGAGCTCAAGATCCACGACTTCGACTTCCCCCGGCAGGTGATTCCCTCCATTCTCCGTGCCATGACCGTCACCGGCGCGCAGGGCGCCTCCGTGCCGATCCCGCTGCCGGCGGGCGTGGGCGACGTGCGGGTGAGCCGGGCGGCGGTCCGTCTCTACCGGGCCGCGAGCCGATGAGCCACCGCATCCTGGTGGTGGACGACGAGCAGGGCGTGCGCGAGGCGCTGCGCCAGCTGCTGGAGTATGAGGGCTACACCGTGATGCTGGCGAACTCCGGGCCCGAGGCGCTCGACGCGCACGCCGAGTTCCAGCCGCACCTGGTGCTGCTCGACGTGAAGATGGCGGGGATGGACGGCCTGGCGGTGCTGGCCAAGCTGCGCGAGACCGATCCGCACGCGCTGGTGGTGATGATCTCGGGCCACGGCACCATCGCCACGGCGGTGGAGGCCACGCAGCTCGGGGCCCACGACTTCCTGGAGAAGCCGCTGGACACGCACCGCGTCCTGCTGACGCTGAAGAACGCGCTGCAGCACGTGGTCCTCTCGCGCGAGGTGCGGGCGCTCAAGGCCGCCGTCGAGCAGCGGCACGAGATCGTCGGCTCCTCCGCCGCCATCCGGCAGGTGATCGAGCGGATCGAGAAGGTGGCGCCGACGCCGGCGCGGCTGCTCATCACCGGGGAGAACGGCACCGGCAAGGAGCTGGTGGCGCGGGCGGTGCACCGGCTCTCGCCGCGTGCCAATCGCGCGTTCGTCGAGGTGAACTGCGCGGCCATCCCCTCGGAGCTGATCGAGTCCGAGCTGTTCGGCCACGTGAAGGGCTCGTTCACGGGCGCGTTCGCCGACCGGGTGGGGAAGTTCGAGCTGGCGGACGGCGGCACGCTGTTCCTGGACGAGGTGGGGGACATGAGCGCGGCGGCGCAGTCGAAGGTGCTGCGCGTGCTGCAGGAGGGCGTCATCACGCCGATCGGGTCCGCGCGCGCGGTGAAGGTGGACGTGCGGGTGATCGCGGCCACGAACAAGAAGCTCGAGGACGAGATCGCGGCGGGCCGGTTCCGCGAGGACCTGCTGTACCGGCTCAACGTGGTGCCCATCGACGTGCCGCCGCTGCGGGCCCGGCGCGAGGACATTCCGCAGCTGGTGGAGCACTTCGTGGCGCAGCTCGCGGTGCAGCAGGGCCTCGGGCCGCGGAGCCTCTCGTCGGGGGCGGTGGAGCGGTTGCGGCGCCACCTGTGGCCGGGCAACGTCCGCGAGCTCCGCAACACGGTGGAGCGGCTGATGATCCTGGCCAACGGCGAGCTGATCGACGAGGCGGATGTCACGCGGATGGTGGGCCCCGCGGCGGAGGAGGCCGGGCTGGGCGACGCGCTGCTCGGCTCGGCGAGCTTCGAGGAGTTCAAGCAGAACGCGGAGCGCGCGTTTCTGCTGGCCAAGCTGAAGGAGCACGACTGGAACGTGAGCGAGACCGCGCGGCGGCTCGACATGCCGCGCTCCAACCTCTACAAGAAGATCGAACGCTACCGTCTCACGAGGGCGTCATGACCGGCGGACAGGGACCGCGGGACTGGGACAAGGAGCTGGCACAGATCGACAAGCTGATCGCCACGGGCGCCGGGCAGTCGAGCCCGCCGGCCGCCGCGCCCCCGGGCCGGGCGGCCCCCGCGGGGGCCGCGCGCGCCGGGGCGCCCCCGGTGCCCGCGGGCCCGCGCCCGCGTGCGGTCGTCTTCACGTGGCTGCGGCTGCTGCTCGGGCTCGCGATCGGGGTGGGGATCACCCAGTGGCCGTACGCGCGCGGCTGCGGCCTCCTGCTGTTCGGCTATCTCGGCGCGGTCGGTGGCGTGATTGTTGCTGGCCTGTGGAGCACGATTTCGTCGTGGCGGACGCGGTCGGGGCTCGCGCACGTGCTGTCGCTGGGGCTGGTGTGCTGGGGCGCCATCCTGGGCGCCCGCGAGGTGCTGCCTCGCGTGGGCTACGCCCGGACGCACGCCGCCTGGCTGTGCCCGGCGAATCCGTCCGGCCCCGCCCAGCCCGCCGCCCCGTCCGGGTCCCCGGCGGCAGGGACGCATCCTCAGGGAGCCTTCTGACATGGCGAAGACGTTCAAGAACTTCATCGGCGGGCAGTGGGTCGAGCCCTCGACCGGCGAGTACATGGAGAACCGGAACCCGGCCGACTGGGGCGAGCTGATCGGCCGGTTCCCGAAGTCCGGTCCGCGCGACGTCGAGCGGGCGGTCCGCAGCGCGCTGGCGGGCTTCGAGCGGTGGCGCCGCGTCCCGGCCCCGCAGCGCGGCGACGTGCTGCGCCGCGTGGGCGACCTGCTGGTGGAGCGCAAGGAGACGATCGCCCGGGCGATGACCCGCGAGATGGGGAAGGTGCTGGCGGAGACGCGCGGCGACGTGCAGGAGGGCATCGACACCGCGTACTACGCGGCGGGTGAGGGCCGGCGGCTGTTCGGCCACACGGTGCCGAGCGAGCTCAGGGACAAGTGGGCGATGAGCACCCGGCGGCCGATCGGGGTCGCCGGCATCATCACGCCGTTCAACTTCCCGATGGCGATCCCGACCTGGAAGATCTTCCCCGCGCTGTTGTGCGGGAACGCGGTGGTCTTCAAGCCGGCCAACGACGTCCCGCACACCGGCACGCTGCTGGTCGAGGTGCTGCTCGACGCGGGCCTCCCGCCGGAGGTGATCCAGCTGGTGCACGGCCGCGGCTCCGCGGTCGGCAACGCGCTGCTCGAGCACCCGAAGGTGCCGCTGCTCTCGTTCACGGGCTCGACCGAGACCGGCGCGCGGCTGGGCGAGGTGTGCGGGCGGCTGCACAAGCGGCTGTCGCTCGAGATGGGCGGCAAGAACGCCATGATCGTGATGGCGGACGCGAACCTCGAGCTGGCACTGGACGGCGTGCTGTGGGGCGCGTTCGGCACCACCGGCCAGCGGTGCACCGCCACCTCGCGGCTGCTGCTGCACCGGAAGATCCACGACCGGTTCCTCCGGATGCTGTGCGACCGCGTCGAGAAGCTGCGGCTGGGCAACGGGCTTGAGCCGGCGACCGAGGTCGGGCCGCTGGTCAACGAGGGGGCGCTCCAGACCACGATGAAGTACGTGGAGGTCGGCAAGCAGCAGGGCGCATCGCTGGAGGTGGGCGGCCGGCGCGCCGGCGGCGGCAAGCTGGCCAGGGGATGGTTCTACCGGCCCACGGTGTTCGCCGGGGTCAAGCCGCGCTCGCGGCTCGAGCAGGAGGAGATCTTCGGGCCGGTGCTCGCAGTGACGCGCGTCGCTTCCCTGGACGAGGCGATCCGGGTCAACAACGACGTGAAGTACGGCCTGTCGAGCTCGCTGTACACCAGCAACGTGGACGCGGCGTTCCGCGCGGTGGAGGACATCGACGCCGGCATCACCTACATCAACGCGCCCACCATCGGCGCGGAGGCGCACCTGCCCTTCGGCGGCGTGAAGGAGACGGGCAACGGGCACCGCGAGGGCGGCTGGGCGGTGTACGATTTCTTCTCCGAGACCAAGGTGGTGTACGTCGACTACTCGGGTCGACTGCAGCGGGCGCAGATCGACACGTACGGCGAGGAGTAGCCGCGAACCGGGAGCGGCGAGAAGGCCTGACGGCTCTTGCCCTCCCGTAGGGGCGTGGGTACACTAACGGTGATCGCACCGTAGCGGAGCTTCATGGCACGGCATCTGCCTTCCGTCCGGAAGACGTCGGTCGACGAAGGCTCGCTGGATCAGTACCTCCGCGAGATCAGCGCGTACCCCCTCATCTGCCGCGAAGACGAGATCGACCTCGCCGTCCGCATCAAGCGGAACGAGGAGGAAGCACTCGACAAGCTGGTCCGCTCCAACCTGCGGTTCGTGGTCTCCGTCGCCAAGAAATATCAGAACCAGGGCGTCTCGCTCGCCGACCTGATCAACGAGGGCAACCTCGGCCTGATCCGCGCGGCGCACAAGTTCGACGAGACCAAGGGCATCAAGTTCATCTCCTACGCCGTGTGGTGGATCCGCCAGGCGATCCTCCAGGCGCTCGCCGAGCAGAGCCGCATCGTGCGGGTGCCGCTGAACCGCGCCGGGACGCTGCACCGGATCGGCAAGCGCTCCTCCGCGCTGCAGCAGGAGCTGGGGCGCGAGCCCACGGTGGAGGAGATCGCCGAGGGCATGGACATCAGCGAGGAGGAGGTCGCCAAGACCCTCTCCATCTCGCAGAGCCATCTCTCCCTCGACGCGCCGATGAGCCCGGGTGAAGACAACAAGCTGCTCGACTACCTCCCCGACACGCTGAACCCCACGCCCGACGAGCAGACGTTCGAGCACGCGCTGAGCGAGAGCATCGAGCGGGTGCTCGGCACGCTCAAGGAGCGGGAGGCGAAGATCCTGCGCTTGTACTTCGGGCTCGACGGGCAGGAGCCGATGACCCTGGAGGAGATCGGGAGCCTGCTGGGCATCACCCGCGAGCGCGTCCGACAGATCAAGGAGAAAGCCCTGTCGCGCCTGCGGCACATCTCCAAGGCGCGCGCCCTCGAGAGTTTCCTCACCTAGGTTGAAGCTCGGCGTCATTTCGCTCGGCTGCGACAAGGCGACGGTGGACACGGAGCACCTCGTCGCGGGCTTGGTGGGCCACGGCGCCACGCTCGCGGCGGGCCTCGACGAGGCCGACGTGATCCTGGTCAACACCTGCGGGTTCATCGACGCCGCCAAGCGCGAATCCATCGAGGCGATGGTCCAGGCCGGCCGCTACAAGCAGGACGGCCGCTGCCGCGCCGTGGTGGCCGTGGGCTGCCTGATCGCGCGCTACGGCGACGAGCTGAAGGCCGAGCTGCCCGAGGTGGACTTCTTCTTCGGCTTCAAGGACCTGCCCGATCTGGTGCCGCGCCTGACGCGCGCGGGCCTGCTCGAGGCCGAGGAGACCGCGCACCCCGGCCTGCGCCAGTACCTCGGCACCACGCCCCACGTGCGCTATCTCAAGATCAGCGAGGGCTGCGACCACACCTGCGCGTTCTGCGCCATTCCCCTGATGCGAGGCCTGCACCGCTCCCGCCCCCTGGAGGAGCTGGTGCGCGAGGCGGTGGAGCTGGAGCGCGCCGGCGCCCGGGAGATCAACCTCGTGGCCCAGGACCTCGGCCACTACGGGCGCGACGTCCCCGGTGGCCCCCGGCTCGCCGACCTGCTCGCGGCGCTGCTCCGCGAGACCGGCGTGCCGTGGTACCGGTGCCTCTACGTGTACTCGGCGGGCATCACGCCGCAGCTGGTGGAGCTGATGGCGGCCGAGCGTCGCGTGGCGCCCTACCTCGACATGCCCATCCAGCACGCCACCGAGCGGATGCTCGCGGCGATGCGCCGGCCCGAGCGGCCGGACACGATCAGCGCGAAGGTCCGCTGGCTGCGCGAGGCGGTACCGGACCTGGCGCTCCGGACCACCGTGCTGGTGGGGTTCCCGGGCGAGACGGACGAGGACTTCCGGGCGCTGCTCGATTTCCTCGACGAGCTGCAGTTCGACCGCGTGGGCGCCTTCGCCTATTCCGAGCAGGAGGGCACGCGCGCCGCCGCGCTCCCGGACGACGTGCCGGACGGCGTCAAGCAGGAGCGGCTCGCGGAGGTCCTGGAGCTGCAGCGCGCCATCTCGGCGGAGCGGCTGCAGCGACTGGTGGGGCGCGAGGTCGAGGTGCTGGTGGACGGGCCCGCCCATCCGGAGGACCCCGGCGTGGCCGTCGGCCGGACGGTCTGGCAGGCGGACGACGTCGACGGGTGCACGCACCTGCGGGCGCCGGCCGGCGCGGTGCCGGAGACCGGCCGCTTCGTGCGGGTGCGGATCGCGGAGGCGCTCGACTACGATCTCGTCGGCGAGGTGACGCCGTGAGGCGCCGAGCGCTCGCCGTGGCGGCGGCGCTGCTCGCGACCGGCTGCCCGCGGCCGTCGCCGTTCGGCCCGGTGCAGGGCATGCCGGTCGTGCGGGTGGGGATCGTCGTGGACCAGGCGTCGGGCGAGTTCAGCGCCACCGGCCAGTACCGCGTGCTCGGCGCGGACGGCGCCATCGTCGCCGTCGTGGACGCGGGTACGACCTGGCGGGTGGAGCCGGGCGACGACCCCGGGAGCCTGCGCTTCACGCGTCCCGACCGCCCGGAGCCGCTGCAGCTCGCGGCGCCGGTCACCGTCCATCCGGACCAGCCGACGGACCTGGTGGTGATCGGCGGCCGGCGGTACCGCGGCGAGGCGACGGTGGCCCGGGGCTCGACCGGGATCACCATCGTCAACCGCGTGCCGCTCGAGTGGTACGTGGCGTCGGTGACCACGGCCGAGCTCGGGATGCGCGCGCCCGAGGTGCGGCAGGCCGTGATGGCCCAGACGGTCGCGACCCGGACCTTCGTGCTGCACTTCCGCGGGCGGCGGGAGGCGCTGGGCTTCGACGTGTACCCCACGGTCGCCGACCAGGTGTACCCGGGCGCCGACGCGGAGAAGCCGGAGGTCACGGCCGCGACGCGCGACACCTACGGGCAGGTCCTCCTGTGGAACGGGCAGCCCATCGAGGCGGTGTACCACTCCGCCTGCGGCTGGTCCACGGAGGCCGCCGACCAGGTCTTCCGCAACGGGCCGCCGCTGCCGTACCTTCGCGCCGTGTCGGATCGCTTCGGACCCGGCCCGCGGGACTATTACTGCAGCGCCGCGCCCAGCTTCCGCTGGAACGAGACCTGGGACGGGACGGCGCTCAACGCGGTGCTGGCGCGGACGCTGCCCGCGGCGCTGGGCGCGGCCGCGGCGGGCCTGGGGCGCGTGACCGACCTCTCGATCACGAAGACCACGCCCACCGGGCGGGTGGCGGAGTTGGTGGTGACGACGACGAGCGGCACCTACACCGTGGCGTCGTACCAGGTGCGCGACGTGCTCCGACCGGCGCCGGACCGGCAGCTGTCGTCCACCCTGTTCCAGCTGCACGTCGAGAAGGAGGGCGGCGAGGTGACGAAGGTGGTCGCGGCCGGGGCGGGCGCGGGGCACGGGGTCGGGATGTGCCAGTGGGGGGCGGTGGGCCGCGCGCGGGCGGGGCAGGGGTACGCGCAGATCCTGGCGACCTACTATCCGGGGACCAGACTGGAGCGGCTCTACTGATGGCTGGCGGCGGCGCAGTCTCCAACATCCGGGTCGGCGTGGTCGGCGCCGGCGCGATCGCCCAGGTCGCGCACCTGCCGGTGCTCCGCAAGCTCAAGGGCGTGCAGGTGGTGGGCATCTGCGACAACGACGGCCCCAAGGCGAGGGCGCTGGCGGCACGGTTCGAGACCGGCGCCGCCTACGGCGACATCGAGGAGCTGCTGGAACTGGCAAAGGTGGACGCGGTGGTGATCTGCACGCCGAACCACCTGCACGAGGCCCACGCCGTCGCCGCGCTCGCCGCCGGCGCCCACGTGCTCGTCGAGCGGCCGCTGGCGCTGTCCCCCACCGGCGCGGCCCGCGTGGTCAAGGCTGCGGAGCGCTACCGGCGCACCCTGCTGGTGGCGATGAACAATCGTTTCCGGGCCGACGTGCAGGCGGTGCAGGGCTTCCTCAAGGGCGGGGAGCTGGGCGCGCTGTCGACCATCCGCTGCGGGTGGCACGTCTTCCGCCAGATGCAGCACAGCCTCGGGTGGCGTTCCCGGCGCGCCGAGTCGGGCGGCGGCGTGATGATGGACCTCGGCCTCCCGATGCTGGACCTCGCGCTGTGGCTCGCCGGCAGCCCGGCGGTCGAGCGCGTCTCGGCCTACCTCGACCGCGGGCCGGGCGCCAAGCAGGTGGACGAGCTCGGTGCGGCGCACCTGTTCTGCGAGGGCGGGCTCTCCATCTTCTGCGACGTCTCGTGGCGCCACGTCGGCGAGGGGGAGCGCACCTGGCTGGACGTGCAGGGCACAAAGGGCTCGGCTTCGATCTCGCCGCTGCGGGTGTTCAAGGAGCTGCACGGCGCGCCGGTGGACGTGACGCCCACGGGTGCGGCGGGCCGCGAGAATCCGTTCTCGGCGTCGTACCGCTCGGAGTGGGCGTACTTCCTCGCGGCGATCCGTGGCGAGATCGACGCCGAGGCGCCGGAGGACCAGGTCCAGCTCAGCCGGGTGCTCGAGGCGACCTACAAGTCGGCCGACGAGCAGCGCGACGTCAAGCTGTGAGCCCCCGCCGCTGGCTTCCCGACCGGAGGGACCTGGCGGCGGCCGCGACGACCGCCGTCTTGCTGTTCGTCGCGTACCCGCCGTACAGCCTGGTGCTCCCCGCCTTCGTGGCGCTGGTGCCGCTGCTGTGGCGCCTCGAGGACCGGCTCGATCCGGCCGCGGCCGCCGCCGGCGCCGCCAAGCTGGGGTTCTGGGCCGGCGTGCTGGCGAACGGTCTCGTGCTGTACTGGATGATCGTGGCGCTGTGGCACTTCACCCCCCTGTCCGCGGCGGGCTACCTCGCCACGATCCTGATCCTGGGCGGATGGTGGTCGCTGCTCTGCTGGACCACGGTGTGGGTCCGTCGCCGCACCGGCGTGCCGCTGTGGGCGGTGTTCCCGCTGCTGTGGACCGCGATGGAGTGGTGCATCGGGCACCAGGGTGAAGTCCGCTTCCCGTGGCTCGGCTTGGGCACGTCGCTCTCCTCGGTGCCCGTGCTGGTACAGTGGGCGGACCTCGCCGGCGCGCGCGGCGTGACGCTGTGGCTGGCGTGGGTCAGCGCGGCGGCGGTGGTCGCGCTGCGCCGCCGCACCTGGCGGCCCGCGGCCGTGGCGGGGGCCTCGGTGGTCGTGGCCCTGGGCTACGGCGTCTGGCGGGAGCGCACGACGGTGCTGCGGCCGGTCACGACCGTCGGGGTGATCCAGCCCAACGTCGGCTTCGCCGAGAAGCGCAGCCTCCGCGACCAGGACGTGCTGGTGCAGGACCTGCTGCGGCTGACGGCGAAGGCGGACTCGCTGCCGGGCGTGCGCCTGGTGGCCTGGCCCGAGGCGGCCGCGGAGGGCTGGTTCGTCGAGCACCCGCAGTGGGTGCAGTGGATCGGCGACGCGGCGCGGCGCGCCCGCGTCCCGATCCTGGCCGGAGCGCTCGACGCGCAGTTCTATCCCAACGGCAGCTACGACGCATACAATGCGGCCTTCTTCTTCGACTCGACGGGCTCCGACGCGTCCTGGCCGTCCTACCGCAAGAAGTACCTGGTGCCGATCGTCGAGCGGGTGCCGTTCGTCAATCCACGCTGGTTCGGCAGGCTCAAGTGGTTCGGCGGCTTCGGTCACGGCGACCGGTTCCCCGTGTACCGCTTTGCCGCGGGCGGCTTCGGCGTACTGATCTGCTACGAGTCGGCGTTCGAGGACCTGCCGCGGCTCTACCGGGCGCGCGGCGCCGACTTCCTGGTCAACATCACGAACGACGCGTGGTTCGGCCGCACCGCGGCCCCCTACCAGCACGCGGCGCACCTCGTGATGCGTGCCATCGAGACGCGCATCGGCGTCGCGCGCGCCGCCAACACCGGCATCAGCGAGTTTGTGGACCCGCTGGGGTACACCCACCTGCGCACGCCGCTCGACGCCCGGCGGATCGAGGCCGACACGGTGTGGACGACGTCCGGTCGGACGCTGTATGTGCGCTGGGGGGACTGGGTGGGGGTGCTGGCGCTGGTGGGGACGGGGGCGCTGGTGGTGGGAGGCCTGATGAGGCGTCGAGCGCAGCAGTGAAGGGTGAGAGGTCAGGCGTGAGAGGTGAGACGTTCAGGTGAGACGTGAGAGGCGAAGACGTGAGAGGTGAAAGGCGTGAGAGGTGAGTGCCGACTCACCTCTCACGCGGTTGCTTCTCACTTCGCCTTCTCACCTCTCACCCCTCACTCAGCTTCTCGAACACCTTCCCCTCGATGAACAGCCGGAACAGGTCCGCGTCCAGCATCCCGCCCTTGACCTCGTCGCTCATGATGTCCAACGCGCGCTGGAGCGGCACGGCGCGCTTGTACGGCCTATCCGCGGCGGTCAGCGCGTCGAAGATGTCGCTGATGGTCATCATCCGCGTCTGGATCGGGATCTCCGGGGCCCGCGTCTTCCGGGGGTAGCCCTTCCCGTCCAGCTTCTCGTGGTGGCCGTAGGCGATGAGCGGGATCTGCGACAGCTCCTTGGTCCACGGGATCTGGAGCAGGAAGCGGTAGGTGTGGGTGACGTGGCTCTCGATCTCGAGCCGCTCGGCGTCGTCGAGGCTGCCCTTGCGGATGGTGAGGAAGCGCACCTCGTCGTCGTTGAGGTACGGCTGCGCGGCGCCGTCGATGTCCGTGTAGTTGCGCTGGGCGAGGGCCAGCAGCTCCTCGAAGCTTCCCTCGGGCAGCACGGTGGGCTCGTTGGCCTGCAGCACCGTCTTGAGGAACCGCTCGCTGTCCTCCAGCTCGCGCCGGTGCTCCTCGTCGAGCGAGGCGAGGAATCGCTCGTAGCCCTCCCGCGGGTTGCCCAGCAGCCAGTCGGCCCGGCGGCGATGGTACTCCGCCTCGGCCGTGCGCCGGATGAACGCGTAACGGCTCTTGAGCAGGGCGAGGTCGGGCGGATAGAGCTTCTTGGCCTTGACGAGCACCTGCTCCCGCACGCCCACCTTGCCGAAGTCGTGCAGCAGGCCGGCGTAGCGGATCTCCTTGAGCTGCTCGCGGGAGAACGCCACGGCGCGATACGGACCGTCGCCGGAGCGGTCCACCACCTCGGCGAGCCCGACGGTCATCGTCGCGACGCGTCCCGAGTGGCCGAAGGTGGTCGGGTCGCGCTGCTCGATGGCAGTGACGGCGGCGGTGACGAACCCTTCGAACAGGCGCTCGATGTCCTCGTACAGCAGGCTGTTCTCGATCGACACCGCCGCCTGGCCCGCCAGCGCGTTGACGATCTCGACGGAGCGCCGCGAGAACGGAATGACCTGCGCGTCCACGTCCGCCGGCGTGGCGAGGACCGCGGCCGGGTCGCGCTTGCGGTTGATGAGCTGGAGCGCCCCGATGATCTCGTTCTTGTGGTTCTTCATCGGGACGGTGAGCATGGACTTGGAGCGGTAGCGGTTGCGCTCGTCGAAGCTGCGGTTGATCGAGTACTCGACGTCGGGCGGCAGGAAGTAGGCGTCGTCGATCACCACCGTCTCGCCCGTCGAGCACACGTAGCCGCCCACGCTGGCGTGATTGAGGGGCATCGTGAACTCGACGAACGGCGCCTTGGGCACCGTGTCGTTCTGGGCGAGCTTGAAGCGGACCCTCGGGTTGGGCGTGTCGCGGCCTTCCACCAGGTAGAGCGAGCCGCCGTCGGACTGGGTGATCCGCCGCGCCTGGGTGAGGATCATCTCCAGCAGGACGTCGTAGTTGCGCTCGGTGGTGAGGGCCACGCCGATCTGGGTCAGGTCGGTGATCTCCTTCGAGCGCGCGGCCACCTCGGCCCGGGCGCGCTGGACCTCGGCGCGGGCGGCCGCCTCGCGGAAGCCCGCGCGGATGGCCGCGAGGAGCTGCCGCGCGCCGACCGGTGCGGTGAGGAAGACCGGCGCCAGGTCGGCGCCGGGCAGGTCGGCCGGGAGGTCCGTCTCGCCCGGGGCGCCGAGCGCGATGAGCGCGGCCCCGGCGTCGGCCGCGGCGCGCACGCCGTCGGCGCCCAGCGAGCGCCGCAGCGACTCGTCGAGCAGCAGCACCGTCGGGCGCTCGTCGATCAGGCTGGCGGGCGGCGCGACGACGACCTTGCGCTCGATCGGCTCGGCGTCGAGGGCCGCGCGGGCGGGGCCGCCGTCCCAGGCCGGCCCGTGCAGGAGGACGAGCTTGCTCACGGCCAAGGCGGGGGGCGGGTCGGGTCCGGCGCCGCCGGCGCCCGCGCGCGGTCGGGGGGCGGCGGCGACGCGGCCGGGGAGGCGGAATCGGGCCCCGCCGGGTGCGCGCGCGGGAAGGTCAGGCTGTCGGGGATCTTGACGCCGCTGATGAACCGCAGCGGCCGCCGGCTGAGCTGCTCGAGCACGTAGCCGAGCTGGGCGGAGATGTCGCGGAAGTTGGCGATCATCTGGCGGATGTCCGGGCGGTTCTCCCCGGCCAGGCCCGTCATCTGACGCGTCAGCGAGTCCAGGCTCGCCAGCAGCTGCCGGGACTGCGCCAGGGTCGCGTCCACCTGCTGGAACGTGAGGCCGGTGCGCGTGTTGGTGCTGTCGAGGACCACCTGCAGCCGGTCGAGGTTGGCGTTCACCCCGGCGAGCATGCGCTCGGCGCCCGGCTGCGTGGCGATCAGCAGGCGGCGCGCGGTGCCGGTGGCGAGCCGCAGGCTGTCGGCCAGGACGCGCACCATGTCCATCGTCCCGGTGGCCGAAACCAGCGCGTGCTGGATGGTGCTCTTGAGGTCGCGTGCCAGGTCGCCGAACGCCTCGAGCGGCGAGGTCCCGCGCTGCATGCTGATGGTGTCGCCGGGCGCCAGGGTGCCGCCGCTGTCCCGCCGGACGCTGAGCTCGAGCTGCGAGCCGCCCAGCAGCCCGCTGCTCGCCTCCGCGTAGGTGCCGCGCGGCAGGCGCAGCGGCGTGCCGTCGGGGAACCGGTCCACCAGGCGGAGCCGGACGATGAACTGCAGGCGGCCGGCGCCGCCCAGGGGCAACGGCGCGATGGCCGCGACGCGGCCCACCTCGAGACCCTGCAGGTAGATCTTGGTGTCGGGCGCGATGTCCTGGGCGTTGTCGGTGCGCACGTACACGTCGTAGCGGTCCACGCCCCACCCGCTGGTCGCGATCAGGGCGATGGCCACCAGGGCCACGGTGGCCACCAGGAACACGCCGACGTAGAGGTCGGTCCGCTGGACGTTCACCGCCATCCCGATTCCCTCGTTTGGGCTTCGATCGCCACCCCGTCCACCACCCGCACCGCGTGGGTCACGAGGTCGCGGACCGCGGGCGTCAGATCCCGCGACGTCAGCAGGATGGCCCGCGCGCTGCCGTCGTCGCTGCGGCTCACCCGGTCCAGCAGCTCCTTCGCCGCCCGGCTGGTGAGGCCCACGAACGGGAGCTCCAGCACGACCAGCTTGGGATTCAGTGCCACCGCCCGCGCCATCGCCGCGCGGCGCCGATCCTCCTCGGTGGCCTGGGCGGGCCGCAGGGCCGCGATGGACCGGAGACGGAAGTCGTCCACGAGCTGGGCCACCCGCGCCTCCACCTCGTGCAGGCGGTGGTCGGTGGCGAAGCGCACCGGCAGCGCCACGTTGTCCTTCAGGGTGAGATTCTGCAAGAGGCCGTCGCCCTGCGGCAGGTACCCCAGGTGGCGGCGGAAGCCGAGCAGGTCGTAGTAGGGCAGCAGCGCGATCGGCACGCCGAACACCTCGACCGCGCCGGCCAGCGGCGCCGTGAGCCCCAGCGCGAGGGGTCCCAGCGCCTCGATCCCGCTTTCCTCGTCGCCGATGGCGGCCACCACCGCGCCGGGCTCCACGACCACGCTGAAGCGGCCGGCCTTGTCCGCGCGGCCGAGCAGGTCCACCTCGCGGAAGGCCAGCGGGGGCGCCCCGGGGAGCTCCGCCACGCCCGGCCCCAGCACGACCGACGTGCGCCGCTCGGTCACGTCGCCACCGCCACGAACAGCGCGGAGAGCACGAAGATGGCGACGATGGTCGCCACCACGCCGCGGGTCACCGCCTGCGGGATCTCGGTCGGGCCGGCCTTCACCGCCAGGCCGTGGTAGCTGCAGAACAGGGCCACCGCCGCCCCGAAGAACACGCCCTTCGCGAGGGTGAGCCAGACGTCCTTGGCGGAGAGCGTGCGGAGGACGATCGCGGTGTAGCGGCTCAGGGCCATCCCGTTGGTCGTAGCGGCCACGTAGCCCGAGAGCAGCGCCACGGCGTCGAACACGACCATCAGCGTCGCCACCGAGACGATCGCACCCAGCATCCGCGGCAGCACCAGGTAGATGTACGGGTCGATGCCCATCGCTTCGAGCGCCGTGACCTCGCCCATCACGCGGTTGGTCGCCATCTCGGCCGCGATGGCGGTGCCGGAGCGGCTCACCACGATCAGCGCGGTCAGCAGCGGCCCGAGCTCGCGGATCACCGCCACCACCATGATGGTGCCCAGATTGTCCACGGCGCCGAAGCGGCCGAGTTGGCGGATGCTCTGCGAGATGACCAGGAAGGCGAGGATCGCGGCCAGGAACGCCACCAGGCCGATGGCCTGGAGGGCGGTGAACCGGATCTGGTTGATCAGCACGCGCAGCATCACCCAGCGGCCGGCTCGCGTCAGCCGCGACGCTGCGCGCACGGCGCGCATGATGAAGCGCGCCAGCCCACCGAGAACGGAGAGCTGGCGCGCTCCAGACCGCCCGACTGCCGCGACGGCTGCCGTCACGGCATCAGCATATCACGAGCAGGCGCCCGCCTGCAAGCGGTTGCAGTCGTTCTTGGCCTGGGTGTAGCCCGGGAACGCCGCGATGGCCCGGCGATACTGCTCCACCGCGTGGTCCTTGTCGCCGCGGTCGGCGTACAGCACCGCGCGCGAATACGCCATCACCGCCTGCGTGGGCGGCGCCGGGTTCTGCTGCCGGAACTCCTCCATCGCGTGCCGCTCGAGCGGGGGGAGGTTGGCGTCGTGCATCAGCTGCTGCGCGAGGCGAGGCACCATGTCGTACAGGTCCGCCAGGTGGCCGCGCACGCTCGAAGTCTTGAGGATCTGGCTCGTCTCGGTGTCGAAGATGCGCGCGTCGATGCGCATGTCGCCCTTGTTGTCGAACAGAACGCCGGTCACCATATAGTGGGCGCCGATCAGCTTCCCGATCCGCACCAGCGAGGCGTCGTCCACCCGCCCCTCGTGGCCGAGGTTCTGCTCCTGCAGGATCTGCTGGAGCTGGGACCGCTCGACCACCCGGATGCCGGGATTGGCCGTCAGCTCGGAGATGGTGAGCGAGGCGAGCCCGCGCCGCAGCGCGTCGTACGCGTCGTGGTCCTGTCCCAGCACCAGGCCGAGGTCGAAATCGAGCACCGCGATCCCGGGCCGGGTATCCTGCTGGGGGGCGGCGGCCGGCGTCGCGGCCGCCTGCTGCGCCTGGGCGCGCCCCGCGCCGAACGCCAGCGCGGCGAACGCCAGGGCCATGGTACCGGATGCCAACCGCTTCATGCTGCGACCTCCGTGGACAGGGTTCGGCTGCTTCGTGACTGCCTGGTGAATGCCTAGAGCGTGATCTTCAGCCCCTCGGCGGCCGCCACGATCTCCGTGCGCCCGCCGTGCTTGGCCGCGATCGCCTGCGCCTTCTCCGCGATCACGTCCGTCGCGTCGTCCGTGTGCTCCGGGTCGTGGTGGAACAGCGCCAGGCGCCGGACCCCCGCTTCCCGTGCCAGCTCCACGGCCTCCACGTACGACGAATGGCCCCAGCCCGCGTGCGTCCGGCACTCCTCGGGCGTGTACGTCGCGTCGTGAATCAGCAGGTCCGCGCCGCCGATGAACTGCACGAACCGCTCGCGCCACTTCGGGCCCACCTCGTAGTGGCCGGCCGGCCCGAGCTCGTCGTCGGTCACGTAGGCGATGGACCGCCCGCCCGGCGTCTCGAGCCGGTAGCCCAGCGTGTTGGCCGGGTGGCGGACCCGCATCGACGTGATCCGGCAGCCCTCGGTCTCGATGGGCTCCGAGTTCACGTGCTTCACCTCGAGCGTCGCCGCCAGCGCGTCGAGCGGGACGGGAAAGACCACCGGCTGCATCAGCTGCCGCAGGATCTCCTCCATCCCCACGTCGCCCTGTTTGGGACCCCACACCGTCAGCACGTTGCCCTGCCGGAAGAACGGGGCGAAGTAGGGCAACCCCTGGATGTGGTCCCAGTGCGCGTGCGACAGCACGATGTGCGCGCGGATGCCGTCCGGCGCCTGCTCGGCGGCGAGCTGCTTGCCGAGTCCGCGGATCCCGGTCCCGGCGTCGAACACCACCAGGTGCCCGCGGCCGTCGTGCCCGCGCCCGTCCCGGACCTCGACGCACGCCGTGTTGCCGCCGTAGCGCGCCGTGTGCGCGCCGGGCGAGGGGATCGTGCCTCGGGTACCCCAGAACGTGACTGAGGTGCTCATCGCCGGAGCGCCGTTTCGCGCAAGCCGAACGCTACCGGCACGGGGGGGGCAATCTCAAGGAATCGGGTCACCCGGTCGATGTGACGGCCCTCACGTCCGGGCACCGGCGAGCGCCGCCAGGCCCTCGCGGTCCCTGATGGAGATCTCGCGGCGCGTGGTCTCGATGAGGCCGCGCTCGACCAGCTCGCGCATCGCGCGGGAGACGGTCTCCCGCGAGGAGCCGATCATCTGCGCGATCGTGTGGTGCGTCAGGCGGCGCGTGATCCGCGGGCCGCCGCCCTCGTCGGCGAGGTCCAGGAGCAGCTGCGCCACGCGCCCGTTGACGTCGAGCAGCACCAGCCCGCCGATCTTGGCGTCGGCCCGGCGGAGCCGCTGCACCAGCACGCGCAGGAGCTTCAGCGCGATCTTGGGGTTGGCGGCCACCTGGGACTGGAAGTCCTCCCGGCGCAGGACCAGCAGGCTGGAGTCCTTCATCGCGATCACGTGCGCGCTGCGCGGCTCGTCGTCGATCAGCGCCATCTCGCCGAAGAAGTCGCCGTCGCCCAGGACCGAGAGGATCACCTCCCGCCCGTCCTCGCCGATCAGCACCACCTTCACCTGGCCCGCCGAGACGACGTACAAGGCGTCGCCGGGATCGTCCTCGAACAGGATCACGCTGTTCTTGGGGTACTCGCGCTCGCGCATGACCTCGGCGAAGCCGGCGAGGTCGGCCTCGGCGAGGTCACCGAACAGGGGCACCTTCTTCAGGACGTCGGTCGCGGACATGGGTACCTGGTGGAGGCAGGGGCTAACTCCACGAGTGCGCCTAGTTTACCGTGGCCCCCCCCGGGTGTCAAATGTTGCGCGGCCCGGCGGCTTGTTGGCAAGTCGCGTCCCCGGTTATATTTAGCGGCTCTGAGCTCAACCTCGTACGCGGGGATTCGACACCGTGAAGGCTGGCATTCATCCCGACTATCACACCGTCACCGTGGTCTGCGCGTGTGGCAACACGTGGAAGACCCGTTCCACGGCGAAGGCGATCCACCTCGAGATCTGCGCGAAGTGCCACCCCTTCTTCACCGGAAAGCAGAAGCTGGTGGACACGGCGGGCCGCGTCGAGCGGTTCCGTGCCAAGTACAGGAACCCGTCCGAAGGCTGACCTCGCGAGCCGTGTCAGGGCGGCGCTCGAGCGCGCGGAGCAGGTAGCCGCCGAGCGGTCCAGCGCCCTGACGGCCCGGGATCCCGCCAAGCTCAAAGCCCTGGGCAAGGAGCACGCCCGCCTCGAGCCGATCGTGCGCTCGGGCCGGCGGTACCTGAAGCTGTCCGCCGACCTGGCGGCGGCGCACGAGCTGGCCGCGGGCGACGACGGCGAGATGGCCGCGCTGGCGCGGTCGGAGGTGGCCGAGCTGGAGCCCCAGGTCGCGACGCTCGAGAGCGAGCTGGCCGAGCTGCTGACCCCCCGCGACCCGCTGGACGAGCGCGACGCGATCGTCGAGATCCGGGCGGGCACCGGCGGCGACGAGGCCGCGCTGTTCGCCGCCGACCTGCTGCGGATGTACACGCGCTACGCCGAGCGCCGGGGCTGGAAGGTGGAGCCCATCTCGATCTCCGAGGGGAACCTCGGCGGCATCCGGGAGGCCATCCTGGCGGTGCGCGGCAGCGCCTACGGCGACCTCCGGAGCGAGTCGGGGGTCCACCGCGTGCAGCGCGTGCCGGTCACCGAGGCCCAGGGGCGGATCCACACGTCCGCCGCCACGGTGGCGGTGCTGCCGGAGGCGGAAGAGATCGACGTCAAGCTCGAGGACAAGGACCTGCGGATCGACGTATTCCGGTCGGGCGGCCCGGGCGGCCAGAGCGTCAACACCACCGACAGCGCGGTCCGGGTGACCCACCTGCCGACCGGCATCGAAGTGAAGTGCCAGGACCAGAAGTCGCAGCTCCAGAACAAGGTCAAGGCGCTGGAGGTGCTCCGCTCGCGGCTGCTGGACCGGATGCTCGCCGAGCAGGAGGCGGCGCGCTCGCGCGAGCGGCGCGCCATGGTCGGCACGGGCGATCGCTCGGCGAAGATCCGCACCTACAACTTCCCGCAGAGCCGGGTCACCGACCACCGCATCGGGCTGACGATGCACAACCTCCAGGGGGTGCTGGACGGGGAGCTGGGGGAGATGGTGAAGGCGCTGAGGCTGCAACGGCAGGAAGAAAGAATCGAAGGTGAGAGGTGAGAACGTGAGAACGGAGACCTCTCACGGCGCACCTCCCACGTCTCACGCTCGGACAGTCGGCCTCGCGCTCCTGGACGCGCGGCGGACACTCGAGGCCGCCGGGGTACCCGATGCCGCCCGCGAGTCGTCCGAGCTGTACGCCGCCCTCGTGCGCCGCCCGAGCAGCGCCGCGTGGCTGGATCGCGAGCAGCCGTGCCCGGAGGCCCTGGGCTGCGAACTCGAAGAGGCGGTGCGCCGGCGCGCGATGGGCTGGCCGCAGGCGTACGCCGCGGGCCGCACGAACTTCCGGGGCCTGTGGCTCGCCGTGGATCGCCGGGTGCTCATTCCGCGCCCCGAGACCGAAGGGCTGGTCGACATCGTCCTGGCCTGGATGCGCGGGAGCGCGCGGCCGGCGTCGCGGATGGTGGTGGCCGACGTGGGCACCGGCTCCGGCGCGATCGCGATCGCGCTGGCCCTCGAGTCGGACGCGGAGCGGATCGTGGCCGTCGACCGCTCGGCCGGCGCGCTCGAGGTGGCGCGGGCCAACGTGGCCGAGCACGAGGCGGCCGGGCGCGTCCGGCTCGGGCGCGGCCACCTCGCCGCCCCGCTCGGCGGCGAGCGCGTGGACGTGCTGGTCAGCAATCCGCCCTACGTGGCCACGGCGGACTGGGAGCGCCTCGAGCCCGGCGTGCGGGAGTTCGAGCCGCGCGAGGCGCTGGACGGCGGACCGGACGGGCTGGGACCCACGCGCGAGCTGGTGCATGCGGCGCGCGAGACGCTGGCGCCCGGCGGGCTCCTGGCGCTGGAAGTGGATGCGCCGCGCTCCGGCCGGGTCCTCGACCTGGCCGCGGAGGCGGGCTTGGTCGAGTGCGCCGTGGACGATGACCTCTTCGGACGCCCGCGGTACCTGCGGGCCAGGAGACCGGCTGATGGAAGCGATTGAGCAGCACGCCGAGGAGCTGGGGCGTCTGGTCGGACAGTCGGAGGCGTACCTCGCGTGGCGGCGAGCCGAGGAGCGGCTCACGGCGGACGACGAGCTGCGGCAGTCGCTCGACCGGCTGGCGCAGCTCCAGATGGCGGCGGCGGAGCGCGCCGAGAAGGGCGAGGAAACGCCGCCCGAGCAGCAGTCGGAACTCGACGGGTTGTGGAGCCGCGTGCAGGTGAGCCCGCTGTACCAGGCCTACATCGCGGCCCGGACGAACTTCGACAAGCTGATGTACAAGGTGAACGAGACGATCCTCCAGGGCATGAAGAAGGGGTCGGAGAGCCGGATCATCACGCTGGGATGAAGCGCGAGAGGTGAGGCGTGAGACGTGAGGCGTGAGAGGCGGTGGTGACAGGCGTCTTCCTCAGTTTCGAGGGCGTCGAGGGCTCCGGGAAGACCACCCAGGTCGCCCGGCTGGCCGAGCGATTGAAGGGGCTGGGGCGCGAGGTGCTGGTGGTGCGCGAGCCCGGTGGCACGCGGCTCGCCGAGGAGGCGAGGCGGCTGGTGCTGGACCCCGCGCAGCGGCCCGGACCCGCGGCGGAGTTGTTTCTGTACCTGGTGGCGCGGGCCGACCTGGTGGCGCGGACCGTCCGGCCCGCACTCGAGCGCGGGGTCACCGTCATCGCCGACCGGTTCGACCTCTCGACCCGCGCCTACCAGATCGCCGGCCGGGGCTTGCCGGGCCCGGCCGTGCTCGAGGCCAACGCCCTGGCCACCGGGGGCTTGGCGCCGGACGTCGTGCTGGTGCTCGATCTCCCGCCCGCCGCGGGGCGGGCCCGCCAGGAGGCCGAGGGGAAGCCGCGCGACCGGATGGAGCGGGAGGACGAGGATTTCCACCGGCGGGTGGCCGAGGCCTTTCGCGAAGCGCGGGGCCCGGCCATCGTTCACCTTCGGGCGGACCGGTCGCCCGAGGCGGTGCACGCGGAGGCGTGGGACACCCTCGCCCGGCGGTTCCCGCAGATCTTCCCGCCGGTCGTGGGGTATCGGGCCTAAGCCTTCGAGGAAGGAACCATGACACGTCAGCGCATCATCCTGGTCACCAGCGTCGTCGCGGTCGCCGCCTTCCTGTCGGGCGGCTGGTTCATGCAGCAGGGCAGCCGCGGCGACGCGAACGTGTACCAGCGGGCCCGGCTGTTCGACGACGTGCTGTCCCACGTGGCGGACTACTACGTGGACACCCTGAACGAGGGGCAGCTGTACAACATGGCCATCACCGGCATGGTCAAGGAGCTGCACGACCCGTATTCGGTCTTCCTCACCGGCCGCGACCTGACGGGCCTGAACGAGGTCACCACCGGGAACTACGGCGGCCTCGGGATCCAGATCGAGGTGCGCGACAACGCGATCGTGGTGGTGGCGCCGCTGCCGGAGTCGCCGGCCGAGCGCGCGGGCATCCAGACCGGCGACCGGATCATCGAGGTGAACGGGCAGAGCACCGCCCAGTGGAACCAGGAGCAGGCGGTGCGCAACCTGCGGGGGCCGGAGAACACGAACGTCGCGCTGAAGATCCAGCGCCCGGGCGTGACCGATCTGCTCGGGTTCAACCTGGTCCGGGCCCGGATCCACGCCCGCTCGGTGCGGACGGCGATGATGGTCAACGACCACGTCGGCTACGTGGAGCTGAACCCCTTCAGCGAGGAGTCGGCGGACGAGCTGACGGCGGCCATCGACAGTCTCAAGGGTGCGGGTCTGCGCTCGCTGATCCTCGACCTCCGGGGGAACCCGGGCGGGCTGCTCGACGAGGGCATCGCCGTCTCGGAGCTGTTCCTCGATCCCGGCCAGGAGGTGGTGGCGACCCGGGGCCGCGCGCCCGGCTCGAATCGCCAGTACACCGACCAGGAGACGCAGCGCTACCCCGACCTGCCCATCGTGGTGCTGGTGAACGCCGGCACGGCATCGGCGTCGGAGATCGTCGCGGGGGCGCTGCAGGACCACGACCGGGCCCTGGTGATCGGCCAGCCGACGTTCGGCAAGGGCCTGGTGCAGACGCTGTTCAAGCTGTCGGGCGACGCCGCCCTTAAGATCACCACGGCGCGCTGGTACACGCCGAGCGGCCGCAGCATCCAGCGTCGCGCGCACAGCGAGGAGGAGCAGGAGGCGCTGACCGACAGTGCGGCCCTGCGGCCGGACACCGGCGCGCCGGCGGGCCCGACGTACCACACCGACCACGGCCGGGTGGTGGCGGGCGGCGGGGGCATCGTGCCCGACGTGGCCGTGCGTCCCGACTCCACCGACCAGGTGGCGGCGCGCGTGCTGAACACCGCCCTCGGCAAGAACGTTCCCGCGTTCAACGACGCGCTCGCGGCCTATGCGCTCGACGTCAGGGCCCGGCACGCGGTGAGCGCCCCCACCTTCGCGGTCTCGCCCGAGATGCGCGCCGCGTTCCTCGCGTCGCTGGCGCGGCGGGGCGTGACGCTCGACGCCAGGACGGTGACGCAGGCGCAGCACTTCATCGACGAGGACATCGGCTACGAGGTGGCGCAGTTCAGCTTCGGGCGCTCCGGCAGCGTGCGCCGGCTGTTCGACGAGGACCCGGTGCTGATGGAGGCGGTGCGGTACGCCACGCAGGCGAGGACGCCCGCCGAGCTGCTGGGCCTCGCGCAGCCGGGCAAGGCCGGCGCCGCGGCGCAGCACCCCTAGTGCCGCGCCGTCGCCGCGCCGGCGGAAAGCCTCCGGGCCGGTCTCACCGCGAGACGGGCCCGGTCGCGTTTCCGGCCGTGCCCCCGGTGGGCATCGTCGGGCCGGGTCGCGCGGGCCTCGGGCTCGCGGTGGCGCTCCGGCGCGCGCGCGTCAAGGTCTGCGGCGTGCACGGGCGGAGGGCCAGGCCCGCGCCGCCCGGCCTGAAGCTCACCGCGGGCGGAACGCCGCCGTGGCTGGGCGCGGCCGGCGTGGTGGTGCTGGCGGTGCCCGACGACGCGCTGCCGGCGTGCGTCGCCGAGCTGGCCCGCGGCGCGGCGCTCGCCCCCGGCGCCGTCGTGCTGCACCTGTCGGGTGCGCTCACCAGCGAGGTGCTCGCGCCGCTGGCCGCGCTCGGGGCCGCCACCGGCTCCATGCATCCGCTCGTGGCCTTCGGCCCGGAGCCGGCCCGGGTCGCGCGGCAGCTGCGGGGTGCGGCCTTCGCGCTCGAAGGCGATGTGGCGGCGGTGGGCGTCGCCGACGCGATGGTCCGCCGGCTGGGCGGTCTGCCCCTAACCGTCGCGCCGGAGCTGAAGCCCCTCTACCACGCCGGCGCCGTCTTCGCGTCCAGCTACCTGGTCGGCCTGGTGGCCGCGGCGGCGCGCCTGCTCGAGCGCGCGGGCATCGCCGGCCAGGATGCGCTCGCGGCGCTGGTGCCGCTGGTGCGCGCCACGGTCGCCAACCTCGAGGCCGCCGGCCCCGCCGCGGCGCTGACGGGCCCCATCGCGCGCGGCGACGCCGCCACGGTCCGCCGGCACCTGATGGCGCTGGGGCAGGCCGACGCGGCCCTGTACAGGGCCCTGGGCGTTGAGACGCTGAAGCTCGCGCGGCGGGCCGGGCTGGAGGCGGGGAAGGCGGAGCGGATCGAGGCGCTCCTCAGGTAGACGCCCCGACACGCAACGGCAGGGCTCGAGCGTCCTACTCGCTCGCGTCCACCACCCTCACCCCCGCCGGCGGCGTGAAGCGGAAGGCGCTCGCCGGAATCGGGGTATTGACCCGCAGGTGATCGAAGGTGAGGCGCCGCACCGACCCCGACCCCTCCATGATCTCGACGCGCCGCACCAGGCTGTCGGCGCGGTCCACCCAGATCAGCGCCCGCTGGTAGGGGACGCTGGCCTGGCGCGGGACCAGCGCGAGCACGTCGGCCGGCCTGGCGCCGACGGTGTCGGGGCGCACGTAGCTGACGGCGAAGCGGTCACGCGGGTGATCCAGGAACTCCGACACGAAGTCCGCCGACTCGCCCGGCTTCCCGCTCAGGTTGGTCCGCACGGCCTGCTTGGGCGCCGACGAGGGCAGGTAGACCCACAGCACCTTCCCGTCGGCGAGGATCAGGTCGCCGGCGGGCCGGCGCCACCGCATCGCGAAGCGGCCCGGCCGCTGCTGCAGGAATTCGCCGGTCGACGTCTCGTCGCTGCCGAGCATCTGGTCGCGGATGCGCTGCGTGAAGTCGGCGCGCATCGTCGTGGCCCGACCCAGCGCGACCACCGCCCCGTCGAGGAGCGCGCCGGCATCCGGCGCCTGCGCGCCGGGCGGCGCGACAACGAGGGCCGCCAGCCCCAGTGCCGCGGCGAGCTTCAGGTGACCTCCGCGGGCTCGGCGATGCGCCGCCCGATGACCTCGGCGATCGCCCGGGCCTGGCGCATCAACTCCGCGAACTGATCGGGCGCCAGGCTCTGCGCGCCGTCCGACAGCGCGTGCGCGGGGTCGGGGTGCACCTCCACCAGCAGGCCGTCGGCGCCGGCGGCGACCGCGGCCCGCGCCATCGGGATCACCTTGTCCCTCAGGCCCGTGCCGTGGCTCGGGTCGGCGACGATCGGCAGGTGCGAGAGCTTGTGCACCAGCGGGATCGCCGTCAGGTCGAACAGGAATCGGGTGGCGGTGTCGAATCCGCGCACGCCCCGCTCGCACAGGATGACCTGCGGATTGCCCTCGGCCAGGATGTACTCGGCGGCGAGCAGCAGCTCGGTGATGGTGGCGGCGATGCCGCGCTTGAGCAGCACGGGGCGGGCCGTGCGGCCCACCCGCCGCAGCAGCGCGTAGTTCTGCATGTTGCGGGCGCCGACCTGGATGATGTCGGCGTAGCGGGCCACCAGGTCCACGTCCTCGGAGTCCATCACCTCGGTCACCACCAGGAGCCCGGTCTCGTCCCGCGCCTTGGCCAGCAGCTCGAGCCCCCGCTTGCCCAGGCCCTGGAACGAGTAGGGCGAGGTGCGCGGCTTGAACGCGCCGCCCCTGAGGACGACGGCGCCCGCCTCGCGCACCGCGCGCGCCGAGGCGATGATCTGCGCCTCGGACTCCACGGAGCACGGACCCGCCATCACCACCACGTCGTCGCCGCCGATCGCCACGCCTCCCGGCAGCTGGACGACGGTGTTCTCGTTCCGCCACTCGCGCGAGACCTGCTTGTAGGGTTGGGAGACGTGGATGATCTCGAGCACGCCGGGGAGGCCCTCGAGCCGCGAGGCGTCCACCTTCCCGTCGTTCCCCACCAGGCCGACCGCGGTGCGCTGCTTGCCCGGCATCGGGCGGGCCTGGTAGCCCATCTCCTCGATCGCGGCGACGACGCCCTGGATCTCCCCGGCGGTCGCGCCGTGCTGCATGACGATCAGCATCGCGCTTCGCGCCTCACCGCGTCACCTCGAACCGGTCGCCGTCGGCGGCGATCGCCACCGGCCCCCGATAGCGCTGCCCGATCGCGGCGCGCACGTCCACCGCCTCGGTGGGAGGATAGAGGTGGGTCAGCACCAGCCGCGCCGCGCCGGCGTCGGCCGCGAGCCGGCCCACGCTGTCCGGGGTGAGGTGGCCGTCCACCCCCTGGCCGTCGGGGAGCGAGCACTCGGCCAGCAGCAGGTCGCAGCCCTTCGCCCAGCGGGCCAGATCGGGGCTCGGTCCCGTGTCACCCGTGTACACCAGTCGCCCCTCCGGCGCCGAGACGCCGAACGCGACGCTCTCGGGCGTGTGCGGCGTCGGATGCACCTCGAGCATCACGTCGGGGGAGAGCGGGAACGGCTCCCCCGCCTGGAGGTCGAGGATGCCGATGGGATAGCCGGGATCGAGCAGCCAGTCGCCGAACCCCTCGGCCAGGCTCTTCACCAGGCGCACCGTCCCCGCCGGACCGACGATCACCAGCGGCTCCTGGCGCTTGGTGGCGTGGCGCAGCGCGAACAGGAGCGCCGGCAGCTCGCCGAAGTGATCGGGGTGGAAGTGGCTGAGGGCCACGTGGGACACGTGCTCCCACGCCAGACCGCAGCGCGCCAGCCGGTGGGTCGCACCCGAGCCGCAGTCCATCAGCAGGCGGACGTCGCCCCGCTCGACCCAGTGCGCGGGGCCCGAGCGGGTGGCGGACGGGGCCACCGTGCCCGTCCCGACGGTGACCAGCGCGAGCGTCATGGCGCTCCGAGATAGACGATGCGTTTCGTGTTCTGGAAACCCGGTGCCGTCAGCCGATAAAGGTACACTCCGGGGCGGACGTATGCTCCCGTATCGTCCTTGCCGTCCCACGCCAGACGCGTGTCGCAGGTGCCGGCCGCGTCGCCCGACGGCCGGCCGTAGCGGCCGACGTCCAGCGTGCCGGGCACCTGGCTCGACGGGACCAGGCGCCGCACCAGCCGGCCGCGGAGATCGAAGATCTCCAGGCGCACGTCGCCCGGCGTGGCGATGTCGAACCAGATGCAGGTGGTCGATACGCCGAGCCCGCGGTTGGGGAACGGGTTCGGGAAGTTCTGGAACAGGATCGTCGTGGCGGGGGCGCTCTGGTCGAGCAGCAGGAAGGTGCCGCGGCTCGTGGTCACCACCGAGTCGATCGGGCCGAGATGCGCCACGATCTGCCACCGGTAGGGGAGGTTGCGCTCCAGCGGCTGGCTCGGCCGATAGGTGGTGTCGGTGAGGCCGCGGACGGCCACGGCCGGGTTGCCGGGCCCGTCCGAGGCCGGGAACACCGTCAGGTCGAAGGTCAGGGGTCCCGGCGGCGTCGCCGCCAGCGGCGCGTGCCAGGCGAACAGCGGCTGGGAGTCGCGAATGCTCTCGCCGCCGGGCGCGTCGAGCGTGAGCAGCGTGACCCACGGCGGAACGACCAGCGGCCCGATCCTGTGGATCGCCTCCGAGGTCCCCAGCGCCGAGCGCGCGGTGAGCCTCCAGAACAGCCGGGTGAGCGGCTGGGGTGCGCGCGTCAGGGTAACCGCCGATCCGGTGGCGGTGGTGTCCAGGATGATCGTGGCGAACCCGGTATCGACGGCGACTTGGAGCTCGAACGTGTCCGGCGACGAGCCGAACGGTGGCGTTCCGGCGTCCCAGCTGAACGTGGGAGTGATGGAGGCGAGGTTCGAGTCGAGGGGCGCCAGCGGCTCCAGGCCAGTCGGGAAGGCCAGCAGCTTGAGCGCGTCGGGGATGCCCCAGCCGTGGTTGTTGTCCGGGGTGTCGCGCAGGCTCGCGGCGTCCAGCAGGCCGCGTCTCAAGGCGCTGGCCGGCTGGCCGAGCCTGGTGCCCTGGGCCAGGGCCGCGATCCCCGCCACCAGCGGCGTGGCGAACGACGTCCCGGATTCCTGGGCAATGCTGCTGGGCGCGACGGCGACGAAGACGGCCGAGCCGGGCGCCACCACCTCGGGCTTGATGCGGCCGTCGGCGGTGGGGCCGCGCGAGCTGAACGCGACCACCTGGGCGAGCGAGTCGGTCGCGCCGACCGCGACGATGCCCCGGGCGTCGGACGGCGTGCTCAGCGTGCCGGACGACGGGCCGCTGTTCCCGATCGCCACCACCACCAGCGTGCCGCGCGCCGCGGCGCTGTCCGCCGCCAGCGTGGTGACGCCCACGTCGCCGTTGAGCTGCTGGTAGGAGTAGCTGAAGCCGTTGTCGAAGCTGAGGTAGCCCAGGCTCGAGGAGATGATGTCGACGCTGAGCGACTCGGCCGCCTCCACCGCGGCGACCCAGTTGTCCTCCTCGACGCGCGTCTCGGTCGGCGTGTACTCGGTGGTGGCGAGGACGAACTGCGCCGCCGGCGCCGCTCCGACGAGCACCCCGGGGCGATGGGCGGCGATCAGCGAGAACGTCGCGGTGCCGTGCGCGCGCCCCGTGGGGTCGGGCTGGTTGACGTAGTCACGCAGCGCCACGACGTGCGCGCCGCTGACGAAGGCCTGCGAGGTGTCGACTCCGGCGTCGAGCATCGCGATGCGGACGCCGGCGCCGCTGTCGCCCAGCGCGTGCACCGCCGGGATGTCGAGCTGGCGCGCCGCCCAGCCTCCCGGGCCGTAGGTGGTGTCCAGCGGCGCGGCGGGCCGCAGCGGGGCGGCACACGACGGCTTCGCGCACGGCGCCGCGGCCCGGGCGGCGGCGGCCGCGCCGCGCGGCTCCGGCCGGCGGAAGTAGACCCCCACGGCCTGGACCCGCCGCACGCCGGGTGCGACGGCCAGGGCGGGCAGCGCCGCGCCCGGCACCGCGGCGGACACGGCCCAGACGAACCGGCTGGTCCGCCGGACGGAGCCGCCGGCGCGGCGCACCAGCGCCGCGAGGGTGTCGAGGTCGGTGGCGCGGTCCGCGATGACCCACACCAGCACCGTCGTGTCGGGGCGGGTCCAGGCGCGGGCGAGACGCGGCGAGACGGTGCGGGGGACCTGGGCGACGGCCGCGCCGGCGGCCACGAGCAGCGACAGCAGCGCGAGTCCGGCGCGCGGCACGTCAGGCGGCCTGGGTTTCGCCGCCCAGCCGCACCGACACGACGCTGGAGACGCCGGGTTCCTGCATCGTGACCCCGTACACCGCGTCGGCCACGGCCATCGTTCTCGGATTGTGCGTGATCACGACGAACTGCGTGTTGCCCTTGAACTCCTCGAGCAGGCGCGTGAACCGGCCGATGTTGGCGTCGTCCAGCGGCGCGTCCACCTCGTCCAGCACGCAGAACGGGCTCGGCTTGGTGAGGTAGATGCCGAACAGCAGCGCCAGCGCCACCAGCGATCGCTCGCCCTGGGAGAGCAGGTGGATGCGCTCGGTGCGCTTGCCGCGCGGCTTCGCGACGATCTCGATCTCGGACTCCAGCGGGTCGGTCTCGTCCACCAGGAACACGTCGCACGAGCCGCCGCCGAACAGTGTCCCGAACACCCGCTGGAAGTTGGCGCGTGCCCCACCGAAGGTGGCGGTGAAGCGTTCCCGCGCCACCGTGTCCAGCTCGCGCACGCTCTGCTGGAGCGAGTTGCGGGCGGCGAGGATGTCGTCGCGCTGGGTCACGAGGTGCTCGAGCCGCCGCTTCTCGTCGGCGTGCTCCTCGACCGCGAGCGGATTGACGGGGCCCAGCGCCTCGATCTGGGTCCGGATCTCGTCGGCCTCGGCCCGCAGCGCGGCCTCGTCGCCGGCCACGTCGGCCGGCTCGGCCAAAATCTGGTCCAGGCCCTTGCCCCATTCCGCGCTCAGCCGCTCGTCCAGCAGCCGCCGGGATCCCGTGAGCTCGCTCGCCTCCAGCTCCAGGCGGTGCGACTCGTCGGACAACGCGGCCACGTGCTCGCGTGCCGCGGCGACCTCCGCCTCGGCGTCGCGCAGCGCCAGCTCGGCCGCCGCCAGCGACTCCGCCGCGGTCACCGACGCCCGTTCCAGCTCCGCGAGCGCCGCGCGCCGCTCCACCAGCTCCTCCTGCCAGGCCGCCCGCTGGCCGTCGAGGGTTCCGATCTCGGCCTCGAGCGCGACCTGCTCGGCCCCCAGGCTGTCCCCGCGGTCGGTGAAGTCCCGGGCCGCGCCGGCGCTGCGCTCCTCGCGCTCGAGGGCCGCCGAGAGCCGGGCGCCGACCTGCGCCTCCTCGACCTGCCAGTGGACGCGACGCTCCCGCGCCGCCTCGTGCTCGTTCTCGGTCTCGGTGACCCGCGAACGCTCGGCGGCGAGCGCGCCGTCCAGCCGTACCCGCTCCAGCTCCGCCGCCGACAGCCCCTCGTCCACCTCCACGAGCCGCTGCTGCACGATCCCCAGGCGATCCGACAGCCGGTCGTGGAGCGCGCGCTCGGTGGCCAGGTCGCGCTCCACGTGCGCCAGCTGGCGCCGGGCGTCGTCCGCCTCCGCCGCGGCGTGGCGCTCCTCGCCACGGGCGAGCTCCACGGCCGCTTCGGCGTCGGCCGCCTCGGCCTGGCGCAGCTCCAGCCGTCCGGCAGCGGCCTCGAGCGCGCGGTCCTGCTCGGCGAGCGCGTCGGCGAGCCGGCCCGTGTCGTCGCGCAGCGCCTCGAGCTCGGCCCGGCGGCGCAGCGGCCCGACCGCGTCCGACGGCCCCGGCAGGAACACCGCGCCGTTGGCGCGAATGACCGCGTCGCCGGCGGGCGCGAACGGCCGCGCGCCGGCCAGCAGCGCCCGCACCCAGCGGTCGGCCGGTCCGCCGCCGGCCGTCTGGGCGGTCGGCTCGCCGGCGTCGGGACCCGTGGGTCCCGGCTCGAGCGGCAGGAGGAGGAGCGGGCCGGTACCCGCGTCCCGGTGCCAGGCGTGGATCTGGTCGCAGGCGGCCAGCGAGGCCACCACCACCGCGTGCATCCACTCGCCCAGCACGTGCTCGGCGAGCGCGGCGTCCTCCCGCCGCACGTGGACGTAGTCCGCGAGCGGCCCCAGCACCGCGCCCCCGAAGCGGTCGCGCGCGCCCAGGAGCGCGGCCGCCGCCGGGGCCAGCCCGACCCGGTCGCGCTCCAGCTGCTCGAGCGCGCCCCGGCGCGCGGTGGCCTGCGCGAGCGCCTCCTCGGTGGCCCGGCGCTCGGCCCGGAGCCGTGCCTCGTGCTCCCGCGCCTCCGCGAGCGCGTGCCGCGAGCGGTCCGCCTCCAGTCCGAGGGACACCAGCCGCTCGGCCAACTGCCCGTGGCGGGCCTCCGCCGCGGACGCCTGGCCCAGGGCGACGTCGCGATCCCGCGTCAGCGCCGCCCGACGCGCCTCGGCGGCGGCCAGCTCCGGGCGCAGATCCGCCATCTCCCGCTCCAGTGCCTGACGCTCGCCGTCCAGACGCCGGATCCCCTCCGCCTGCTGCTGCAGCGCTTCCTCCAGGCCCCGCAGCTCCGCGCGCTGCTCGGCCAGGCGCGTCCGCGTGGCCTCCTCGGCCGCGAGCCGCGCGTCGAGCTCGGCCTGCACGGCCGAGCGGTCCCGCTCCGCCGCCTGGCGCTCCGCCGACGCCGCGTCGCGCTCCCGGGTGACCCGGACCGCCGAGGCCTGCGCGTCGCTCCGCTCGGCCAGGGCGCGCTCGCGCCGCGCCGCCGCGTTGGCCCGCCGCTCGGCCGCCAGCGCCACGTCGCCCTCGAGCGCGCTCACCGCCAGACGGCTCTCCCCCACGCGGCGCTCGACCTCGCTGCGCTGCGCCTCCGCGCCGGCGCGAGCCTCGGCCGCCGCCTCCCGCGCCGTCTCCAGCTCGGCCTGCCGCCGCCGCTCGTCGGGCAGCTCGACCGCCAGCGCCGCGCGCCGCTCCGAGACCAGCCGCAACGCCGCGTCCACGGTCGCCACGTCGAGACGCGCCAGCGCCGCCACCAGCTGGTAGCGCCGCGCCACCAGCTCGGCGTGGCGCTCCGAGCGCCGGCGCTGCCGCGACAGGCTGCGCACCCGCGACTCCACCTCGACCACCACCTGCTCCAGCTGCGCGAGGTCCGTCGTGGTCTCCTCGAGCCGCCGCTCCGTGCTGCGCCGGCGCTCGCGGTACAGCCCCAGGCCGGCCGCCTCCTCGAACAGCGCGCGCCGGTCGTCCGGGCGGTCGGAGAGCAACGCGTCCACCATCCGCGCTTCGATCACCACCGCCTGGTTCGTCCCGAGCCCCGTGCCCGCCAACTTCGCCAGCAGCTCGCGGCGCGTCACCGGCGCCTGGTTGATGAAGTACTCGGACTCACCGGAGCGGGAGACACGCCGGCCCAGCACCACCTCGACGAAATCGAGGTCGATCAGCCGGTCGCTGTTGTCGAAGTGCATCGAGACTTCGGCGATGTTCTGCGCCCGCCGGCCGGCGGACCCCTGGAAGATGACCTCCTCCATCCGCGCGCCCCGCAGCACCCGCGGGTTGTGCTCCCCGAGGACCCAGCGCACGGCGTCGGAGATGTTCGACTTCCCGCACCCGTTGGGGCCGATCACCGCGGTCACGCCGGGATCGACGAGAACCTCGACGGTGTCGGCAAAGGACTTGAATCCGGCCAGCTCGAGACGGCGCAGCTTCATGGACGGTATCCCACGCGCGGGACGAGCTGGCCCGCGCTCCGGGTGGATGCCAGCAGGGTGTCGAGGTACGCGGCCTGCACGGCCGACGCGAAGGCGCCGGTGTACAGCCGGAACGAACCGTCGGCCTGGCCGAGCACGAACGCGGCGATCCCGGCGTCGCGCAGCCGGGCGCGCTCGGCCCGCGCTGCGGCGAGCGTCGCGACCCGCCGCAGGGCGAACGACAGCGGCGCCAGGACCGTGCTCGCGGAGCTGCTGCCGTCGAGCCCGGCGCCGCGCACCGCGCGCAGCAGCGAGTCGGCGGCATCCTGCGTCGCCACCGGGCCGGCGTACACGCGATACCAGCGCGCCCGGTCCACGTAGAGCGGCGAGACCATCGGCACGAAGCCGCGGGCCTCGACGGTATCCGCATCCTCGAGCGCCTGGCTGAAGTTCGTCCACGCCGCCACCTGCACGGCGAACGGGAGGGAATCCACGCCGTGTGGCACCAGGGCGCGGGGTCCGGGAACCATCCGCGCGGGCAGCTCGGCCGGCTCCGGCGGAACCGGCGCCTGCTCCCAGCCGAACTGCCGGCGGTACGCGTAGACGCCCGCGGCCAGCGCCAGCACCAGGCCGAGGGCGAACAGGTTCTTGCGGTGGCGGGACCACCGGCCGGTCGCGTGCCGCCGCATCAGCGGCTGGCCCAGCCGTCCGCCCGGCACCACCAGCTCCTCGTCTCCCCCCTCGAACCCGTCGTCCGCGGGTCCGCGCGGGAAGGTCGCGGGCCCCTCGTCGGCCGGGCCTTCCACCGCGAAATCGGGGATCCCGGCGTCGTTCACCGGGGCCGCGTACTCCGCGACGCCCTCGGCCGCCTCGGCACCCACCCACGCGGCCCCGGTCTCGGCCGCCGGCCCGCCCCGGCCGAACGGCGGAGCGGCGTACCCGCCGTCGGATGGGGCCGGCGCCGTGCCGGTGGTGTCCGTGAAGGTCCCCAGCAGCGGGATGCCGCGGTCCAGCGCGGCCTGGATCTCGGGCGTCGCGGCCAGCCCGTCATCGGCGCCGGGTGCGAGCGCGACGAGCCCGTCCACCGGCGTGGCCAGCACGTTGATGCAGCTGGGCGGCAGGAACAGCAGCATCACCGCGTCCTCGTGCCGGAATCCCGCCGAGAGGCGGGCCCAGCGCGGGCGAGCCATCAGGTCCTCGGGGCTCGGGGAGAACGTGCCCGCCGGCACGAAGAACAGGGTGCCCTCCGGCTGCGCCCGCGCGATGCGGGACAGCGAGGCGCCGTACTCGAACACGTCCACGATCCCGTCGCCGTTCGGCTCGCCGGTGACGCTGTGCAGCCGCGGTGCGTCGACGTAGCAGTCGATGAGCGCCACCCGCCGGCCCGTGCGGGCCGCGCGGCGGGCGAACTCCCAGGCCGCCTCCGCGGCGCGGTCCACGTCGTCGGTGGCGGGGACGAGCGTGACGACGGCCGCGTCGCGCGGGATCTCGGGTGCGCTCCAGGGGTCCAAGGGCGCGGCCTGCTCGGGCGGCCTCATGGCGCGGAGGGACCTCCCGGTCCCCGCCCGGTGATCCAGTACGGCCGGCCGAGGGTCCGGGCGGCCGAGTCGGCGGACGAGCGCGTGCCATACGGCCCGATCAGCACCCTCCAGCTCTCCGTCGGCGACAGGGGACTCGCGACGTGGGAGGCGTAGCCGGCCCGCGCCAGCTCGGCCGCGAGCTCCCGGGTCTGCCGCTCGTTCTGCGACGCGGACACCTGCACCCAGAACTCGGCGGCACGCTCGCCCGTCGCCGGCGCCCCGGGCTCCGCCTGCTCGGGGGCAGGCGCGGGCGCCGCCGCCGGCGTGGCCGGTCTGGAGGCGGCGGGAGCGTTCGGAGCCGGACCCGAGGGCGGGCCCGCGACGGGCGGGGCGGGGCGCACGGCGATGGCGGGCGCGGCCGCCGCCGGCTCCGTGGCGGCCCGTCGGGCCTCCTGTCGCGCCGCGACGATGGCGGACGAGGGCTTCCAGCGCCCGAGGAACCAGAGGTCCCCGGCGCCGTCGGCCACCGCGCCCAGCGAGTCGAGCGAGCGCACGTCGTGCGCGACCACCGCCCGCCCCTCGCGCGAGAGGAGCACGCCACCCTCCGACACGGTCGGCAGGTCGCTGGACCACTGGGTGCTCAACCGCCCGGCGACGCGACCGCTGGCGACGCCCACAACCCAGGTGTCGCCCGGCCGGTCCGCCGGCCTGACCATCACCACGCGGCCCCACGGGTCCATGCGCAGGTCCGACGCGGGTCCAGGCAGCGGGATCGTCGGCCGCTCCTTGCGCTGGAAGCGGTCCACCACGGCCAGCTCGCTCTTGTCCTTGAGGGCGACGTACACCCGGTAGCCCGACGGGGCGAACGCCGCGGCCACCGGCGAGCCGGCGAGGCGCACGAACCACGGATGCCACTGGTCGCGGTCCTCCGCCACCACGAGGCCCGAGTCCGTGGCGAACGCGATCGCGTCGCCGTCGCGGCTCCCCGCCACGGCCGCCGTGCGGGGGACCGGCACCGCGACCGGCGGCTCCGGGTCGCGGGCGAGCGAGATCAGGGAGTCCCTGCGGACGACGATCAGCCTGGAATCGGGGCCGGCGAACGCATCGCGCACGCCGCCGCCGACGGTGGCGGGCCAGCGCTGGATTCCCCAGGGCTCCGACTCCACGACGCCGCCGTCCGGGGTGACGACGAGCAGCGTGCCGTCGGTCGCGAGGGCGGTGAAGCGGCCGCCCGTGGCCACGGTCTTCTGCAGCAGCGCCACCAGGTCGAGTGCGTCAATCGCGCCGCTGCTGTCGCGGTAGAGCAGCCGGCGCCCGGCGGCGTCGACCCCGATGGCCGCACGGGCCGGCGAGGTGCGCGCGCCGGTCTGCCACTCCGCGGGCGCGAGGCTCGGCAGGCTGTACACGCGGACCGGGCCGCCCCTCGCGGCCAGCCGGACCGCGACGATGGGGATGGCCCGCGGCCCCTCGGCCGGTTGCTGGCTCGAAGGTTCGTTGCCTGGGGTGCCGCCGGACTGTCGGCCGGAGCACGCCGTCGCGAGCAGGATCAGCGAGAGAAAGCGTTTCAACAGACACCAAAACTAGTCGCCGGGGGCGGCGCGGCAATGGCTGCGCCGGCCTCGACCGGGGCCGCGCCGCGCGGGGCGGGGGAGGCCCGCCGCGGCCGATCGCCCGGGGGGCCGGCTAGAACGGCGGCCCGAGGCTGAGCATCCAGTAGCCGCCGTGACCCGGCCGCTGGTTCGGGATCGCGTAATCCACGCGAACGACCGCGATGCCCAGCACGTTCACGCGGAGCCCCACGCCATAGCTGGTGAGCGGCACCCGCACGGCGTTCGGGTCGGCGTCCGCCGGCCGCGACCAGCGCACGGACGAGTTGCTGTTCCAGGCGATCCCCGCGTCGTACCACAGCGCGCCCTCGATGGGCGGGAAGCCGACCGGCAGGAACCCCAGGGTGAGGTTCCGCACCAGCTGGAAGCGGAACTCCGCGTTGAACACGGCGATCCGCGACCCGATCAGCTGGTCGACCTCCGGACATCCGGTCGCCGAGGGGATGCTGGCCCGCGAGGCCGTGCACATGGACGCGTCGTACGACCCGAAGGTGTAGCCGCGCACCAGGTCGGTGGAGCCGAGGTAGTTCGGGAACAGGTCGCCGTCGCGCCCGAACCGGCCCAGCATCAGCAGCCGGGTGGCGAAGGTGAACGGGTACTTGATCAGGTCGTAGCGGCGGTAGTCGCCGAGGAGCTGGGTGTAGCGCCAGTTCCCGAAGACGGGCGAGACCTCGAACCGGTAGCGCTGCCCGAAGAAGGGGCTGGTGTAGCCGAACAGGGAGTTGTCGTAGACCAGCGCCAGCGACGGCTGCACCAGGTTGAGGCTGCCGCCTTCGCTGCTGCTGTCCGAGTACCCGACCGCCTGCCCGGTGTTCGGATCGACGGCCGTCTCGAGGGTCAGCGTGGCAAGACCGACGTTGGTGTACCGCAGGCCGAATTCGAGGCGCCGGAACCGGTTCAACGGGTAGTAGGCGTCGGCGAACGCGCTCCGGAGCACCAGGCGCTGCACCTGCTCACTCAGCAGATCGGTGCCTCCGGGGCCGGCACCCGCGGTGTACGCGGAGTTCACGTAGTAGTACAGCGGCTGCTGCTGGAAGCCGAGATCGTAGTTCACGCGGTGGCCCTGGTCGAGGTACGCGGCGAGGACCTGGGCCTCCGAGATCCGTCCGTTGACGGCGCCGGAGAAGATGAGCGACTGGTTCCCGAGGATGTCCGACAGCTCGATCGCGGTGCCGCCGAAGACGCCCCGCCCGAAGTTGTCCCGCGTGTAGCCGATGGTGGGCCGGCTCACGTAGTCCGGCGTGAAGCGCACCCGGTAGGTGTGCAGGCCGAAGCTGGCCGTGTCGGGCAGGGCGAGCGTCGCACTGTCGAGCAGGGCGGCGACCGACAGGGGCTGGGCCGCGGCGCTGTCGGCGCGCGTCGGGCGCGCGTCCGAGGGCCGGAACTCGCCGCCCGAGCGGTAGATCGAGGTCGAGACGCCGGCGGGCGGCGGGCTCGGGGCGGTCGGAGGCTCGGCCGGCCGGGCGGGAGCTCCGGACGGCGCCTCCCCCAGCCGGGCGAGCGCGGCGTCGCTGACCGGCGCCGGGTGGGCGCCCTCGGCCACGGCGACGTCGCTTCTCAGGGGCAGGGCGCTCGCGTTCGCCAGGGCGATCCAGTCGGGCTGGGGCTCTCGGTACGGCGCCTTCTTCAGGGACCGCGGGTTGTCGATGGCGTAGACGTCGTAGTCGCCGTTCTGGTAGTAGGTGAGGAGCATCCGGTCGGCGCCGCTCGCCCACGAGATGGCGGGCGAGAGATCGGTGATCCCCGTGATGCCGGTGTAGGCGTTGGTCAGCTGGTAGAGGGCCCCGTCCCCCAGGTCGTACAAGAAGACGTTGTCGATCCCGGACCGGTCGGAGACGAACGCGAGCGAGCGGCCGTCGGGCGCCCAGACCGGATTGATGTTCTTGCCCCGGTCCATGCCCGGGAGCACGCGGATCGAATCGCCGTCGAGGTAGTACAGCCCGATCCGCAGGTTGCCGAAGCGGAGGATGCCGAAGTCGGTGTCCGGCCCCCGGTCGGTCGTGAAGGCGATGGCACGGCCGTCGGGCGACCAGGACGGCATCAGGTCGGCAAACCGGTCGGCGGTCAGGCGCCGCAGGTTCTGGCCGTCCGCGTCCACGACGTACAGGTCGGACCAGCCGCCGTCGTAGCCGGTGAAGGCGATCTGCTTGCCGTCGGGCGACCAGGTCGGGTCGGTGATCCCGTCCACGTCGAGGCGGTACTGCCCCACGATGCGGTCGTGCGGCACGTCGAGCACGACCAGGTTGTCCTGCCCGCCGCTCTTGGCGGCGAACGCGTACTCGGTGCCGTCGGGCGACCAGGCCCCGGTGGAGTTGATGAACCGCAGGGTCTCGAAGTTGGGGTTGATGGACGAGCGCACCAGGCGCCGCAGGACGCGTCCGGAATCGGCGTCGGCGAGGTACAGGTCCACGAAGAAGAAGTCGCGCTCCGACAGGTAGGCCACCTCGCGGCCGTCGGGCGAGATCTGCGGCGAGACGTGGAGGGAGCCCTTCGCCGTCTTCTCGGTCAGCAGCGCCCGCGCGAAGTGCCGCGCGCGCTGGTGATCGGCGAGCTGCGGCAGGTACATGGTCTGGACCGCGTCGCGCCAGTCCTCGGAGAACTGCTCCAGCGACTCGCCCAGCACCCGCCGGAACGCCTTGTCGATGCCGCCGGACATCACGCCGTGGAGGATGGCGCCGATGGCCTCGTCGCCCCAGCGCTGGCCGATGTACGCCCAGATGGAGTGGCCGAACCGGTACGGGAAGATGCGCGGGTCGTAGGTCAGCTGCTCGATGGTCGGGAGGTTGCCCTCGACCGCCGCGTCCCGGAGCCACATCGCGGTGTGCGGATCCACCGGGCCGATCGAGAGGTACTCGGCCATTCCCTCCATGAACCACAGCGGCGGGTTGATCTGGCCGAGCGCCTGGAGCCCGGCGCCGGGGTGCCCGTGGCTGAACACGTCGAACTGGAACGCGTGCACCATCTCGTGCTGCAGCACGTGCGCGAAGTCCGCGTACGAGCCCGTGAACGGCACGACCATCCGGTGCTTGTAGGGCTCCGTGAAGCCGCCCGTGCCTTCGCCGACGTCGCCCTCGGTGGCATTGGTCTGCTGGAAGTCGGACGAGGAGGCGTACAGGAGCAGCGGCTTGCGCTCGATCCACTGCTGCTGGAGGATGCGCGACAGCCGGGCGTAGGCGCGCTCGGCCATCCGGGCGCCGTCCAGCGCGGCGGCGCGCTCGCGCCCGTAGAAGTAGACGTCGAAGTGCTGGGTCGCGATGACCTGCCAGTGGAAGCTGCCGTACTGGACCTTGTTCTGGCCGAAGTACTGCGCCCGGCCGTCCGCCGGCCGGAGGACGACGGCGCCGAGCACGAGCAGGGCCACCGCGAGGGTGCGCTTCATCGCCGCTCCTCTCCGCCGGTCATCGCGCGCTGCGGGGCATCGGCCCACAGGCCCTCCAGCTGGTAGAACTCCCGCAGCGCCGGGTGGAAGACGTGCACCACGAAGTCCACGAAATCCAGCAGCACCCAGCGGCCCCCGGCGAGCCCCTCGATGTGGTGGGCCCGCACGCCGCGCTCCCGCAGGTCCTCCAGCACGTGCTCGGCGATCGCGCGGACGTGGGTGTCCGAGGTGCCGGAGACCACCACGAAGTAGTCCGTCGCGTCGCTCAGCTTGCGGAGGTCGAGCACCACGCCGTCCAGCGCCTTGCGGTCGGCGCATGCCGCCTCGACCCACGCGAGCGCGTCAGCCTCGGCGGGGCGCGGGGGCCGGTGCCGGGCCGGGCGTCGCGCCGGTCTCCTCCCCGTCATAGCCTGCCGGAGGAGGAAAGGTTCCCGTCGCGGGCGCCGTCCTCGACCTGATAGAACACGCCCCACGCGCCGGGACCCACGTGCGCCCCCAGCACCCCCGTGACGGGCGCGACCAGCACCTCGAGAGGCCGGTAGCGCTCGGCCAGGGCGCGGCGCACCCGCTCCGCCAGCTCCGGCGTGTCCGCGTGCGCGACCGCGAGCCGCAGGCGCACGCGCGTCGGAGGCAGCACAGCGTCCAGGAGCCGGCACACGCGGTCCAGCAGCGCCGCCTGTCCGCGCACCCGTCCCGCCGCCACGACCTTGCCGTCGTGGTCGAGCGAGAGGATCGGCTTCATGTCGAGCAGCCCCCCGAGCCAGGCCTGCACGCGGGACACGCGGCCGCTGCGCAGCAGGTACTGGAGCGTGTCCACCGTGCAGTACATCCCCGACCGGTCGCGGACCCGCTCCAGCTCGCGTGCGATGGTCGCGGCGTCCCAGCCCGCCTCGGCGAGCTCCGCGCCCCGCAGGGCCAGCAGGCCGATGCCGAACGACGCACTCCGACTGTCCACCAGGTGGATGCCGCCCGCCGCGAACGAGCGCCGGGCCGCCTCCGCGTTGGCGTAGGTGCCGGACAGCGCGGACGACAGCAGCACGGCCACCACGCCCTCGGCCTCGGCTCGGGCGTGCTCGAACGCCGCCAGGAACTGCGCCGGCGACGGCTGGCTGGTGGTGGGCGGGGGCCCGCCGCCGCGGAGCCGCCGGTAGAACTCCCCCGGCGCCAGCTCGACGCGGTCGAGCAGGACCTCGTCGCCGAACAGCACCTGCAGCGGCACCAGGGCGATGCCGTACCGGTCGAGCACGGTGTCGGGGAGATCGCAGGCGCTGTCGCAGACGATGGCGACCCGCTTGACGGCCGTCGTCAGCAGCCGGTGCTGCTCCCGCATGTCGTCGGCCTTCCGCGTGACCACCTCGCCCCAGCCCTCGGCGATCCGGAAGACCGCGGCCGCGTCGTCGGTGTGGATGTGCACGCGCAGCAGGTCCGCCGCCCTCAGGGCCAGCAGCGAGCCGCCGAGCGGCGCGAGCGCCACCCGGGCGTCGGCCGAGCCGGGGAGGCGGTCGCCCTTCACCAGGACCTCGGTGCAGAAGCGGTAATCCTGCTCGGCGGCCACCGCGGCGACGGCCGCCGGCGCCAGCGCCACATCGGCGGGCGGCGGCAGCTCGGCGGCGTGCATCCCCTTTTCGATGAGGCGCACCACGCCCTCGAGCATGCGCACGAAGCCCTTGCCCCCGGCGTCCACGACGCCCGCCTCCTTGAGCACGGGCAGCTGCTCCGGCGTGCGCTGCAGGGCTTCGTCGGCGTGGGCCAGCGTGGCGCGGAGCATCGGGACGATGTCGGTGTGCTCGCTCGCACCGCGCTCGGCGCCCCGGGCCGCTTCCCGGGCGACCGAGAGGATGGTGCCCTCCACGGGCTTCTCGAGCGCCTCCTGGAGCCGCTCGAAGCCGCGCCGGATGGCCGCCGCCAGCTCGTGGGTGCGGACCTGCATGCGCTGGCCGATGCCCTCGCTGAAACCGAGCAGGAAGTGCGAGAGCATCATGCCCGAGTTGCCGCGGGCGCCGCGGACCGACGCCTCGGCGGCGGCGCGGGTGACCTCGGGCAGCTGCGGTGCGTCGCCGAGCCGGTGCAGGGCGTCGGCGATGGAGCGGACGGTGTGGGTGAAGTTGGTGCCGGTGTCGCCGTCCGGCACCGGGTAGACGTTGATGCGATTCAGCTCGTCGCGCCCTGCCACGACCCACGCGGCGGCCGCCAGCAGCGATCGCCGCAGGCGACGGCCGTCCAGGTAGCCGATCGCCGTGCCCACGTCGCTACTCCTTGACCACCCAGACGCGGACTTCGGGCTTCACGTCGGCGTGCAGGCGGATCGGCACCTTGTACACGCCCAGCGTCTTGATCGGGTTCTCGAGCTCCACGGCCTTGCGGTCCACCGCCAGGCCCTCGGCGGCGAGGCGCTCGGCGATGTCGCCGGCGGTGACCGAGCCGAACAGCTTGTCCCCCTCGCCCGCCTTCATGGTGAACGACAGCGAGACGGTCTCGAGCCGCGTCGCGAGGTCGCGCGCGCTGGAGACTTCGGCCGCCACCTTCCGGTCCCGCTGCCGCTGCTCGGCCCCGAGCCGGCGGCGGTTGCCGTCGGTGGCCAGGTAGGCCAGCCCGCGCGGCAGCAGGAAGTTGCGCGCGTAGCCGTCCTTGACGGTCACGACCTCGCCGGCGCGCCCGAGCTTCTCGACGTCCTCGCGGAGAATCACGTCCATGGCAATCGTCCCCTAGGGTTTGCCGGCGGCGCGCGCCAGGCGCAGCCGCCAGTCGACCAGCGTGTCGGTGAGTCCCAGCACGAGCAGCGCCGGCGCGAGGATCCACCACAACAGCACGGTGCCGAGCAGCACGACGGCCGAGGCCAGCAGCCCGGTGAAGCGCGCGGCGACCGCCACGGCCGCCAGGACGGCGACGCCCCGCACCAGGTACAGGCCGCCGAAGAACAGCAGCAGGTTGCCGCCCATGGCCCGCGCCCAGCCGAGCCGCGGCAGCAGCACGGCGACCAGCGACAGCGCGACGCCCCAGATCAGGTGGTCGTTGAAGCGGAAGCCGGCCAGCGCGCCCAGCGGCTCACCGCGTGGCGCGCGGGCGATACGGTGGTAGAGGGCCCACGCCAGAGCCTGCGCGGCGAGCGACTGGAGCAGCACGACCCCGGGCAGGAAGCGGCTCAGCACGCGCACGAACGCCAGCAGGGACTCGTTGACCGACTCGCGGGCCGGAGCGCCGACCGGGGCGACCAGGTCGACCAGGGACCGGGCGGGCGGGAAGAAGTGCTGCTCCGCGACGCCGGCCACTTTCCCCCAGGACAGGTGGGTGACGACCATCAGCGCGGCGGCCGCTCCGCCGGCCAGCCCGAGCGCGAGGAGGCTGGTCGTGACCCAGCTGCGCCCGCCCGTGATCACCGCGATCGCGACGGCGGCCGTGAGCAGCACGACCCAGGCGCGCTCGAGCTGCTCGAACTCGTCGGCCGGGCCCCAGCACAGCGCCAGGGTCACCAGCACGCAGGCCGCGGCGTACGCCAGGTCGCGGCGGGCCGACGGCTGCAGCGCCAGGTACACGGCGAGCGGCGCGGCCACCAGCGCGACCGGGGAGACGAGCGCGATCCCGAAGAAGTAGCTCAGCGCCCCCAGGATCAGCGGCCGGAGCTTCGGGCTACTGGCCGTACCCTTTGATGTAGGGCAGCAGCATCAGCTGCCGTGCCCGCTTGATGGCGGTCGATATCTGGCGCTGGTGGCGGGCGCACATCCCCGACAGCCGGCTCGGCAGGATCTTGCCCCGATCCGTGAGGAACCGGCCCAGCGTGCGGTCGTCCTTGTAGTCCACCACCCGGACGCCCGCTTCGCACACCGGGCACGTCTTGCTGCGCGTCCTCATTCCTCTTCCTCCTCGACCGCCGCCGCCACCGGCGCCTCGACCGGCACCGGCGCGGGCGTGGCCGCCTCGGCCAGCACGATCAGGAAGCGAAGGACGCCCTCGTCGAGCTTCACGGCCCGCTCGAACTCCGGCAGCACCGGCGGCGGCGCCTCGAACTGGGCGATCACGTAGTAGCCGGTCTCGTGCCGCTTCATCTTGTAGGTCAGGGAGCGCTTGCCCCAGTGATTGACGCTGACCTGCACGTCGGGGCCCAGCAGCGCGTGGAACCGCGTCAGCTTCTCGCTGATCGCGGGCTCCTCCAGCGCGCTGTTGAAGATGTAGACGACTTCGTAGCGACGGGTCACGTGCGGCACCTCCCCTTTGGTCTGAGCGGCCCCCGCCGGGTGTGGGCGGGAGCAGGTTGCGTGTGGAGGGAAAGATAGCGTCAGAGGTGAGGGGTGAGAAGTGAGAGGTTCAAGGGAGAGGTGCGGGGCGGAAGGCGTGAGAGGTCGCCTCTCACCTCTCACCTGAACCTCTCACCCCTCACTTCTCACGCTTCACCCCTACAGCAATATCCCCGCGATCGCCGCCGACATGAAGTTCGCCAGCGTCCCTGCCAGCATCGCGCGGAAGCCGAGGCGGGCGAGGTCGTGCTTGCGCTCCGGCGCCAGCGCCCCGATGCCCCCGATCTGGATGCCCACCGAGCTGACGTTCGCGAAACCGCACAGCGCGAACGACGCGATGGTGAAGCTGCGCGGGTCGAGCGCCGCGCGCATCGGCCCCAGCTGCGCGAAGGCGATGAATTCGTTGAGCACCGCGCGCGTGCCCAGCAGGCTGCCGATGGTGCCGGCGTCGCGCCAGGGCACGCCCATCGCCCAGGCCACCGGCCGCCCGACCCAGCCGAGCACGGTCTGGATGCTGGCGGGGAACCACGCGGCCCAGCCGTGCACCCAGGCGAAGCCGCCGTTGAGGAGCGCGATGATCGCGATGAACGAGATCAGCATGGCGATCACGTTGAGCATCAGGTGCAGGCCCTCGCCGGTGCCGCGGGACGCGGCGTCCACCACGTTCACGTCGGTCTTCGGCACGTCGAGCCGCACGATCCCGAGGGTCTCGGGCTGCTCGGTCTCGGGCTGGAGCAGCTTGGCCATCACGATCGTGCCCGGCGCGGTCATGATCACCGCGGTCAGCAGGTGCCGCGCCTCGATGCCGAACGCGATGTAGGCGGCCATGATGGAGCCGGAGACGTGCGCCATGCCCGCCGTCATGACCGTCATCAGCTCCGACTGGGTCATCTTGTTCAGGTAGGGCCGGATGGTCAGCGGCGCCTCGGTCTGGCCCATGAAGATGGAGGCCGCCACGTTGAGGCTCTCCGCGCCGCTCGCCTTGAGCAGCTTGTTCATCGCCAGCGCCATGCCGCGCACCACCACCTGCATGATGCCGAGGTAGTAGAGGATCGCCATCAGCGCCGAGATGAAGATGATGGCCGGCAGGATCTGGAACGCGAACACCACGCCGATCTTGGCGTGCTGCGCGCCGATGTCGCCGAACACGAACTCGGAGCCCGCGTACGAGAAGCTGAGGATCCGGGTGACGATGTCGCCCAGGCTCCGGAACAGCCGGATCCCGAAGGGCACCCGCAGCACGAAGACCGCGAACGCCAGCTGGAGCCCGAGGCCCCAGCCGATGGTGCGCCAGCTGATGGCACCGCGGTTGCGACTCAGCAGGTAGCCGACCAGCAGGAACAGCGCCATGCCCAGCAGGCCGGTGAGGCGGGTGGGCAGGGAGACGGGGGTCGGGGCTTGGAGGGTGGGGCTCGGGGAAGACGGAGCCGGGCTCTGGGCTGCGGGCGCCGCGGCCGGGTGCTGCGCGCCTGGCCGGTCCCCGGTCCCCGCCCCCGAATCCCCGACTGCCGCCCTGGGTGCCTGGGCCACCGCCGCCGTCACCGAGTTGTACACGAAGCGGGGCAGGGTGAACACCGCCAGCGCCGCGATGAAGGCCACGGCGAAGGAGAACAGGACACGGCGCAGGCTCATCTGGCGTCCTTTCGGTAGCGGATCTCGCGCGAGGTCACCCGGCCGGGCGCACGCGACGGTTGAACCGCGTCATCGCGCGCTCCGCGCCCTCCGTCATCCAGCACTCCACCGCCTCGCCCATCTGCGGCAGCAGCTCCTCGACGACCTGGCGATCATCGGGCGGCATGGGCTCGAGCATGAACGCCGCCAGGTCGTCCACGCCCTCGGGCGCCGGACCCACGCCGATCCGCAGCCGGGCGTACTCGCGCGTGCCGAGCGTGGACTCGATGCTCTTCAGGCCGTTGTGTCCGCCGGCGCTCCCGCGGGGGCGGATCCGGAAATAGCCTACCGGCAGCGCCACGTCGTCCACCAGGACCAGCAGGCCCTCGATGGGGCCGCCGGGCTCGGGGGGCCGGAGCCCCGCGAGCGCGTGTCCGGAGTCGTTCATGAAGGTCTGCGGCTTGAGGAGGTGGACGCTCCCGAACGGCGTGCGGCCGCCGGTCGCGAGCGACGGCGGCTGCCGCCGGAAGCGCGGAAGCCGCCACCGCGAGGCGAGCGTGTCGGCCAGCCAGAATCCCGCGTTGTGGCGGGTGTCGGCGTAACCGGCGCCGGGGTTGCCGAGCCCGACGATCAGCTTCACGCCACGCCGCCCGTCCTACTTCTTGTCCTTCTTGTCCTTCTTCTCCTCGACCTCGCCCTCCTCGTCCGTCGGCTTGCGCTTCCGGATCAGCTCGGGCTCCGCGACCTCCGCGGCACCCTCGACCGGAGCCGCAACCGCCTCGCCCTCCACCGGCGCACCCTCCACCACGGCGCCGGCCACCGGCGCGACGACCTCTTCGACCCGCGGCGCGACGACCGTGCACACCGTCAGCGCCGCATCCATGAGGATGTGGACGTTGGGGATCGCCAGATCGGAGACGTGCAGCGACTTGCCGATCGTGAGCGCCGTCACGTCCAGCTCCACGCGCTCGGGGATGTCGGTCGGCAGGACCTCGATGGCGACGTTGCGGATGACCTGGTCCAGCGTGCCGCCCTGGTTGCGCACCCCCTCGGGAATGCCGACGCAGTGGATGGGCACCTCGAGCCGGATCTTCTCGCCCGCGCGGATCTCGTAGAAGTCCACGTGCACGATCCCCGGGCGGACCGGGTGCCGCTGGACCTCGCGAATCAGCGTGGGGACGGTCCCGCCGTCCAGGGCCAGCTCCACGATGGTGCTCTCGGGGTGGATCTTCTCGAGCAGCCGGCCGAGGGCCACGCCGTCGACGGTGAGGGCGACCGGCTCGCGGCCGCGCCCGTAGATGACGGCCGGCACCTGCCCGCCGCGGCGCATGGCGCGCGCGGCGCCCTTGCCGTGGGTGGAACGGTTGCTCGCTTTCAACTGAACGGTCTGGGCCATTGCTCCGATCCTCGAAGCGTGAGACGAGAGAAGTGAAGAGTGAGAGCCCTCACCTCTCACTTGGTGTTCAATCGAACAAACTGCTCACCGACTTGTCGCTGTGCGTGTTCGCGATCGCCGTCGCGAGCAAGCCCCCCACCGACAGCACCACCAGGCGGTCGAACGGCTTCCGGTTCGGCATGTTGATCGTGTTGGTCACCGCCAGCTCCTCGATCGGCGACGCCGACAGGCGGTCGATCGCCGGTCCCGACAGCAGCGCGTGCGACGCACAGCAGTACACGTTCCGGGCGCCGAGCCGCTTCAGCGCCGCGGCGGCCTCGCTCACCGTCCCGGCGGTGTCGATGAGGTCGTCGGGGATCAGGCAGTCGCGCCCCTCGACCTCGCCGACCACGTTGACCACTTCGGCGATGTTCGCCGACGGGCGCCGCTTGTCGATGATCGCCAGCGAGCCGTTGAGGCGCTTGGCGAAACCCCGCGCCATCTTCGCCGAGCCGACGTCCGGCGCGACCACCACGAGGTCCTTCAGCATCTTCTGCCGGTAGTGCGCCGTCAGGACCGGCGCGCCGTACAGATGGTCCACCGGGATGTCGAAGAACCCCTGCAGCTGGTGCGAGTGGAAATCCATCGCCAGCACCCGGTCCGCGCCCGCCGTGCTCACCAGGTTCGCGACCAGCTTGGCGCTGATGGCCACCCTCGGCTGGTCCTTGCGGTCCTGCCGCGCGTAGCCGAAGTACGGGATCACCGCCGTGATCCGCGCCGCGCTCGCCCGCCGCGCCGCGTCCATCAGCAGCAGCAGCTCGATCAGGTTCTCGGCCGGCGGGTTGGTGGGCTGGATGATGTAGACGTCGCGCCCACGCAGGTTCTCGTCGATCTTGACGAACAGCTCGCCGTCGGAGAACCGCCGGATCGTCACCTCGCACAGCGGCTGCTTGAGATGCGCCGCAATCTCCTCGGCCAGGGGCCGGTTCGCGGTCCCTGCGAGCAGCATGAGCTGGCTGCGCCGAAGCGAGACGTCGGCCATAAAAGCCCTTAAACCTAGTTAGGGGGTTCCCAGACGCCAAGTTGCCAGTGGTTACCAGCCGTGAGACGACGGCGGCCAGACCAGCTGCAAGTACTGGCAACCGGTCTGGCCCCTTGCCTCTTTCACCTGGCAACCACTGCTCGACTTGCCGTCTGGCAACTGCCCGGCAAACCGCCTTCCGCTATCGGCCCGGCCCTTCTGCTACCGCCCCTTCTTCGCGGGCGCCGGCGGCGCCATGGGCGCGTCGCCGCTACTGGCCAGGCAGGTGAGCTTCCAGCGGCCGTCGGACTGCTTCATCATCACCGCCAGGTACTTGCCGGACATCGGCGCGGGCGCGGCCGGCGCCGCGCCCTTGGCGGGCGCGGGGGGCGCGGGGGGCGTCAGCGTGAAGGTCCCCACGTCGACCGCCAGGTCCTGCCGGCCGGTCAGCGCGGTCGAGGTCACGGCGAGCACGGGTCGGGTGGGCGTGCCCAGGGCGCTGTTGAGGTAGGTGCGGATGGCGTTGCTGCCCTTGAGCGCCCCCGTGTCGGCCTGCTGCAGCAGTGCGTCGTCGGTGTACAGCGACACGACGCCGTCGACGTTGCCCCGGTTCCAGGCGGCGGCGTAGTCCGCACGGACTTTGGCGATCGCCGTGGAGTCGGCGCCAGTGAGCAGCTGGGGTTTGTTGGAGGGCTGGCAGGCGGCGAGCAGCAGGAGCGCGACGCCGGCGGTGAGGGATGCGGTGCGACGCATGAGGGCCTCGAAGAGGTGTCTGGTGGGGTCAGAGGTAGCGCGCGGCAGCCGCCGGCGCAAGCGGCGGCTACGCCGTCCGCGCCGTCCGTACCGCCAGGCGCACGGTGCCCTTGCGCTCCAGCTTCCCCCAGCCCTGGCGCTTGCCCTTGATCGCGGTCACCACCGACTTCCACAGCACCGCGTACATCAGCTGGCGGTAGACGAACCGCTGCCAGAACAGCCACCACAGGTCCCGGTACTTCTCCCGGTCGAGCCGGTAGGCGATGAGCGCGCCCACCAGGTCCACGCCGAAGAAGATGCCGTAGAAGAACCCTACCTCCAGCACCAGCCGCGTGATGCCCGGCAGCGGCTGCCAGTCCTGGTGCAGGGCCCCCATCGTGGCCCAGGAGTACGCGAAGTCGATCAGGGTCCAGACCACCTTGAGGTCCACCAGCGGGCCCAGGGCCTGGAACAGGACCTGGAACACCCACACCGCGGGGATCGCGAGGCCCCCGAACCACCCGTAGCGGAACAGCGCGCCGCGGTGCTTCCACAGGCATTGCAGCGTGCCGTAGGCCCAGCGGAAGCGCTGGCGGAAGAACGCCTGGAAGGTGGCCGGCGCCTCGGTGTAGCCGAGCGTCTCGGTGTCGGCGGTGATCCGCCATCCCGCGCGCCGGAGCCGGTAGGTCAGCTCCATGTCTTCGGCCATCGTGTCGGCGAGATAGCCGCCGACCGCGAGCACGGCGCTGCGCCGCCAGGCGCCCACCGCTCCGGGCACGACCGTGATGGCGTTGAGATGCGCGTACGCCCGCCGGTCGAGGTTCTGGCTGGTGATGTACTCGATGGACTGCCAGCGGGTGAGGACGTTGATGCGGTTGCCGACCTTCACGTTTCCGGCCACCGCGCCCACCTGCGCGTCCTGGAAGTGGCGGACGATCAGCGCGATGCCCTGCGGGGCGATCTGGGTGTCGGCGTCGAAGCACACCAGGATGTCGCCGCGCGCGTCCTGGATCCCGCGGTTCAACGCGGCCGCCTTGCCGCCGTTCGCCTGGCGTATCAGGTGGATGCGCTGGTCGGCGCCGAACTCGCGGCTCACCGCGTCGCCCGTGCCGTCGGCCGAGCCGTCGTCCACCACGATGACTTCCAGGTCCGGGTACTGGTTGGCCAGCACGCTGCGGATGGTGCGGACGATGACCGGCTGCTCGTTGTAGGCGGCGATCAGCACCGAGACCGACGGGCGGAAGGCGGGGTCGAACACCGTGCGCTTGGCGCGGTGGCGAGCCAGCAGGGCGACGGGAATGATGAACACCACCCGGCCGACGGCCAGTGCGACCGCGAAGATGAACGTGGCGCCGAGCAGGGTCTCGAAGGTGAACAGGGTGTCGAACGTCACCCGGTCGAGGCCGACCAGCAGCTCCTCGTGCGGGCTCACCGAGGGCATCACGACGTCGCGCGGCACGCCGATCAGCTGGGAGACCGTGACGAACTGGTAGCCGCGGTCCTCGAGGTCGTGCACCAGCACCGGCAGGGCCTGCACCGTCGCCTTCCGGTCGCCGCCGCCGCTGTGGAGCAGGATGACGTTGCCCTTGATGCTGTCCACCTGCTTCAGCGTCGCGGCGATGATGTCGTCGGCGGTGCGCACCGTCCGCGCGCCCGTGCTGTCCGTCTTGAAGAGGTTCCAGTCCTGCGGGTCGATCAGCTCACCCACCGTGATGTAGCCGAGCCGCGCCGCCACCAGGACCGGATCCGTCTCCTCGTTGGTGTTCGGCTCCTGGTCGGCGTTGTAGGGAAAGCGGAACAGGATGGTGGACCGGCCGAGTACGGCCTCGAGCGCGCGCTGGGTCGTGTTGAACTCCAGCATCAGCCGCCGGTAGCTCACGGCCCCCATGTTGGGATGCGTGAACGTGTGGTTGCCGATCTCGTGGCCCTCGCGCAGGATGCGCCGCGTGACCTCCGGGTAGCGCTCCACGTTCTCCCCGATGAGGAAGAACGTCGCCTTCACCCCGAGGTCCTTCAGCTCGTCCAGGATCTCCGGCGTGAAGACGCGGTCGGGGCCGTCGTCGAAGGTGAGCACCAGCTTCTTGGGCTTGTAGCCGGAGTGCCGGATCACGTACGGCGAGGGGAAGGTGAGGTACTCCTCGTCCGTGACGACGCCGGTGGCGGAGTCGGCATCCACGGTCCGGAGCCCGCCCCGGGGCGAGGAGACCACCTCCAGGACGTCGCCGTCGCCGGTCTTGAGCGGAGCGTAGGGCGGCGGGATGGTGTCGAGCCGGCCGGCGCCGGGCAGCGAGTCCGGCGCGTGGCGGTCGAACACCGCCCACACCGACGGATCCTCGGAGCCGAGCACCCACAGCACGGCGCTCTTCACGCCGCTGCGGCGCGCCAGCAGCAGGTCGTCGTAGGCCGTCGCGGCGTCCAGCATCCACACCTCGTGGGTCCTGGACGAGTCGTCCTGGTACTGGAAGGTCGGGTTGAGCGCCACCGGGTCGAAGTCCACCACCTGCCGCGCCGGCTCGTCGGGATGGTTGTCCTGCGCGGTGAACAGCGCCTGCTGGTAGGTGACGGCCGTGCCGGCCTTCCCGCCGACGGGCCAGTCGAGGCCGTAGTTGCCGATGCCGGCGACGAGCTTCGCGGGCGGCACCTGCTGCAGGGTCCGGGCGAGCACGCTGTCGAACCACGGCACCGAGGCCACGGGCCCGGGCGCCGAGGCGGGCGCGTGCTGGGCGTACGCCATCAGGATGACGTAGTCCGCCGCCTGCGCGATGGGCGCGAGCGGCACGTCCCTGCGGCCGGCCTCGACGTCCACGCTGAGCTGCAGCTCCGCCGCGTGGAGCACGCTCCTCAGGAGCGCGACGAAGCGGGGCAGGCGTGCGTAGTCATCGGCCTGGAGGTTCTCGAGGTCGAGATTCAGGCCCTGGAAATCCTCCTTCACCAGCCAGTCGCGGATGGCGTACGCCAGCTCGAGCTGGCGCCGGCCGGACGACAGCAGCACGTGGGCGCGGACCGGATCGAACTGTCCGCCCTCGGCGTTGTTGAGCACGGGGTGGATGTCGATGTGGTGGTCGCGCGCGACGTCGACCACGTCGAGGTTGGACTGCGTGACCTCCGGGTCCCAGTCCTTGAAGTCCAGGCCGGTGCCGGCCCGGTTGAGGTGCAGCCACTCCGGGAACAGGTCGGTCAGCCGGTCCGCGTTCAGCCGCAGCGAGTACAGGCCGCTCCGCTGCCAGATGGCGTAGAACGCCGCGATCATCGTGTCCGGCTTCACCGGCGGGCCGGGGAGCGCGGCGCGCCGGGCGGCGCGGGCCCGCCGGGCGGCGATGTCCTTCCACAGCTCGATGCGCGAGCGGCGCAGCAGCGAGCGGTTCAGCCGCTGGCTGCGCCTGGGCAGCAGCGTCTGGCCGGCGCGGTTGAGCTGGCGCGCCGGATTGGCCATGCCGGGGAACCGGGGGAGGAACGGGACGACCAGCAGGCTGACGACGAAGATGGTGGTCACGACGGCGGCGCCGAGTCCGAGCACGGTGGACGAGCGGTTCACCGCCCGCCGCCGCTTGCCGGACGCGTCGAAGAAGACCGGAGTGGTCACGAAACCGGAAGCTAAGGCCGGTGGGGCGGCCGCGCGAGGCGGGCGCCGGCCCTACGCGCCGACGGCGGCGAGCACGATCCCCAGCACGGCGATCAGCGCGCCTGCGGCGGCGTCGCCGTAGCGGTCGACCCAGGGGGCGGTGAGCCGGGTCGCCCCGCGCCAGGCCAGCAGCGTCAGCCCGGCCATCGTGGCGATGGTCGCGATCTCGTACAGCAGCGCCACGGCCGCCACCGCGCCGGTCCCCAGCGGCGCCGCCGCGATCACGAGCGGCATCACGGCCACGCACGGATCCGCGCAGGCCAGCAGGAACAGCGTCCACGGGGTCATGCGCGCGGCATCGTGCACGTGGTCGTAGTGCCGGTGCGCGTGCCCGTGGAGGCGCCGGCCGGCGGCGCGCCGGACGCCCCAGATCGCGTAGGCGATGCCGAACGCCACCAGCAGCAGCCCGCCCCAGGCCTCGAGACGGCGGCCGAACGCCGCCACCAGCTCGAGGCCGAACACCAGGCCGACCACCCCGAGCGCGACCGACGTGGTGACGTGCCCGAAGCCGCACAGCATCGTGATCCGCGCCGTCCGGCCCGCCGGCCAGCCCTGCGCGCGCGCCAGGGCCGCGAACGGCACCCAGTGATCCGGGGCGAGCGTGTGCAGCGAGCCCACCGTCACCGCGGTGAGCGCGATGGCGGCGAAGACGCCGAACGCGGCAGGGGCGAAAGCCGTCATGCCGAACGCCGGAGGGCAAGTTCCGTTCCAGCGATCGCGCCGCGGAGTGCGGCGCGCCGGCGACCGCCAACTGGCGAGCCGCAACCCGCGACCATAGCTTGTGTTGACCTCACGACCGCCTTACGGGTCGAGACCACTGCGAAGCGAGCCCACGAGCATGCCTGTTCAGGTGACCCCCGTAGTGAGCAAGCGAGACCTGAAGCGGTTCATCTACCTGCCCGAGGAGCTGCACCGGGACCACCCGCGCTGGATGCCTCCGATCTACATGGACGAGTGGAGGTACTACGACCGGCGCAAGAACCTCGCGTTCCGCTACTGCGACGCGACGCTGCTCCTGGCCTCGAAGAACGGACGGCTGGTGGGCCGCGTGATGGGGATCGTCAACCGCCGCCACAACGAGATGATGAAGGAGAAGTCCGCGCGGTTCGCCGGCCTCGAGGCCACCGAGGACGCGGAGGTGGTCCACGCCCTGCTGTCGCACGTCGAGGGCTGGGCGCGCGAGCGCGGGATGACGAGGATCATCGGCCCGTTCGGCTTCAACGACCAGGATCCCGAGGGGTTCCTGGTCGAGGGGTTCGAGCACGAGCCGACGATCGTGACCTACTACAACTTCCCCTGGCTCATCCCGCTGGTCGAGGCCGAGGGCTACGGGAAGGAAGTGGACTACGTCGTCTACCGCATCCCGGTTCCCGAGCGGATCCCGGAGCTGTACGAGAAGGTCGCCGAGCGGATCGCGGCCCGCGGACACTTCCGCCTGCTGGAGTTCGCCAGCCGGAGTGAGTTGAAGCCGTACATCCGGCCGGTCCTCGGGCTGATGAACGAGACCTTCGTCGGCATCTACGGCTACTCGCCGCTCGACCAGGAGGAGATGGAAGGGCTCGCCAAGCAGTACCTGCCGCTGCTCGATCCCCGGTTCGTGAAGGCGGTCGTCAAGGAAGGGGAGCTGGTCGGCTTCTTCATCGCGATCCCGAACCTGTTCGAGGGCATCGTCAAGGCGCGGGGCCGCCTGTTCCCGTTCGGGTTCATCCACATCCTCCGCGCGATGCGGCGGGCGCGGCAGCTCGATCTGCTCCTCGGCGGCATCAAGGAGGCGTATCGGGGCCGCGGGGTGGACACGCTGCTCGGTGCCGCGATGATGCGCGCGGCCATCGCCGGGGGCTTCGAGGTGATGGACAGCCATCACGAGCTCGAGAGCAACACCAAGATCCGCGCCGAGATGGAGCGGCAGGGTGGAGTGATCTACAAGCGGTACCGGATCTTCCAGAAGACGCTGTAGCCCTCCCGCCTCACGCGGCCTGGAGCACCAGCGCCGCGCAGCGCCCGCCGAAGCTTTCCGCCAGCAGCAGGACGGCGTCCCGGCCGCCCGCCTCCGGTCGCAGAGCGACGCGGCACGGCGGCAGGTCCGGGTCCACCTCCTCGGTGCCGACCGACGGCGGCACGATGCCGCGCTCGATCGCCAGCACCGCGGCCGCCGTCTCCACCGCGCCGCTCGCGCCGAACGAGTGGCCGATCGCCGCCTTGAGGGAGGTGAGCGGCGACGCCGCCAGGCCGGGCCCGAGGAGCCGCGCGAGTCCCCGGCATTCGGCGCGGTCGCCGAGCCTGGTGCCGGTCCCGTGGGCCTTGATCCACCCGACGGCGTGCGCGCCGGCCGCCTCCAGCGCCTCGTGCGCCGAGGCGGCCACGCCGGTCCCCTCCGCGTCCGGCGCGGTCATCGAGCCGGCCTCGCAGGAGAGCCCGTACCCGCCGGCCATCGCGCGGATGCGCGCCCCGCGAGCCGCGGCGTGCTGCGCCGATTCGAGGATCACGGCGCCGGCGCCCTCCCCGAGCACGGTGCCGCTGCGGCGCCGGTCGAACGGCCGGCACTCGGCGCTCGCACCCGCCGCGTGGGCCAGGATGCCCGACGCGCGGAACGCCGCCGCCACGTCGCGCTGCAGGGTGCAGTCGCCGCCGCCGGCGAGCGCCACGTCCGCGGCCCCGCACGCCACCTTGAGCCAGGCCTCGCCGATGGCCACCATCGCCGAGACGCTCCCGGCCGAGAGATGGAACACGGGGCCGTGGATCCCGTGCTGCTGCGCCAGGAAGGCGCCGCCGGCGCCCGCCATGTAGCGCACCAGCGCCGCCGGTCCCGGCGGCCGGTCGTCGTGGCGCTCCACGTATTGCCGGTGCTCGTCCAGCATGTCCGCGAGGCCGCCCAGGGACGAGCCCTCGATCAGGGCGAATCGCCCGCCGTCCTCGGCCACCTCGGCCAGGCCGGCGTCGCGCCAGGCCTCCTCGCCCGCGGCGGCGAACAAGCGCGCGGCGCGGTCGAGGCGGCGGGTCCGGCGGTCCGGCGGCAGGTCCGGCGCCGCACCGGCCGGGAGGCCGTCCAGCTGCGGCTGGGGCTGGACCGCGCTGCGCCCCGAGGTGACCAGCTCGAGCAGGGCCGGCGCTCCGATGCCGGCCGGCGACACGGCGCCGACGCCCGTGATCACGACCCGACGGGCGTTCACCGGGTCCCCTCGGCGAGCGCCGCGAGCGCGGCGTTGAGGCGCAGCACCGACGCACGCCCCACGGCGAGCGAGTCGCGGCCGAAGGCGGTGAGCGCCGCGAGGTCCGGCGCGCCGGCTTCCGGCGTGTCCACCCGATACCAGCCGGTGGAGCGGAGCAGGAAGCTGCGTGTCTGCCCGGAGGGCAGCGGCGGGACCGCCAGCACGACCTCGGCGCTGGCGCCGTGAGCGAGCGCGTAGTCGCGGTGGTCCACGGCGGCGATCAACGGCGCGATGTCCCGCCCCGCCTGGTCGCGCGCGGCGAGGAGCGTCAGCTCGTGAACGGTGACCGCCTGGTCCGGCGTGTAGTCCATGGCGACGCGGTCGATGTCCCAGAACGAAGGCGCGGACTCGAGCCGCACCAGCACCGTGTCACCGGCGACCGCGGAGAGATCGAGGTCGAGGACCTGGCGCTTGACGATCTCGGGCCCCGCCTCCCAGAAGAGTCCCGCGGGCTGCCAGCCGGAGGCCGTGCGCACCGAGGCGGCGAGGAACGCCTCGCGGGCGAGCCGCGCCTGAACCGCGCGCGCCGCCGCGGGCCGAGCGTTCATCGAGTCGTACCAGGCCTGGGTCGCACTGCCGTGCGCGCGGATGAACTCGACCAGCAGGTGCGTGCCCCACGCCGAGCTGTTGGCGTCCACCACCAGGTGTGCGCGGGTGGCCCCGCGCGGCCGCGCGAAGGCCAGCACGAGCCCGTCACGCAGGTCGGTCGCGCGGGCCGGGTCGCGCCCCGTCACGGCGGACTCCCAGTTCCAGCCGTCGGCATCCCGCACGCGCGCCAGGGCATCGGCGCCCCGGAAGTCGGTGGCCGTGAGCGGCGGCTGGAGCGCGCCGATGGTGTGAATGCCGCCGGCGGGATCCGGCGCCACCGCGAGGCCGGCGTCGTGGTCCACGGCCACCACCGCCAACGCGTCGACGTGATCGGTCTCCGCCAGCTCGTTCGTCACGCGCAGGCGCAGCGTGCCGTCCACGGCGCGCGCGAAGTCGAGGTTGTCGAGATCGGTGCGCTGCAGCGCCTCGACGATCGCCCCGCCGAACGTGCCCGAGTCGAGGCGCCAGTGCCGCCCGTCCCAGCTGTAGACCAGCGGGCAGGATCTCATGTTGAACCCCGAGAGGTCGGGCGCCTTGAACAGGGTCATGTTGTCGAGGGCCTTGATGGCGCCGTACACCAGCGCCGCCGAGGCCCCCACGGCCGCGAGCGCCAGGACGGATCGGCCGGCGTCGACCTGCCGCACCTCGACGCTGGCGACGTCGGCCAACGGCATCGCGTAGCGGGAGCCGGCGAGCGTCGAGTCCCGGTAGCCGCCGAGGGAGTCGCCGCTGATGAACGGCTTGTAGAACAGGATCCAGCCGCCGGTGTGGTCCACGGCCCGGATCACCGTCGGCGGGTGCCGGGCGAGCAGCTCGGCCGGCGGCTTCGACTGGCGCTGCCAGGACATGCAACCGCCGAGGCTCATCGCGCCGAGGACCGCCGCGATCGTGCGGACCGACGGCCCGCACCGCAGGATGGAACCGATTGTCCGACGAGAGGGCTGCATCTGGACGCTCCGACTCGGGTTCGGGGCGTACGGTGCCGCCCGGCCGTCAAGTGCTCGTCAAGGCGGACGCCGGGCCGGAACCGCCACGGCGGTGCGGTGTTAAGAAAGACGTCGCAACAGGCGTCTCACGGATGTGAGGCGTCGCAGTGGTGAGCCTCTTCGATTGGAGCACGACGATGAACACCGGTCGGTTGTACAGCGCGACCGTCCTGGTTGCCGGCGCGGCCCTCGCCACGGCCTGCGCACCGAGCATCCGGAGCGAGCGCGACGAGAACATCCCCGTCCCGCAGGGCGCCACCTGGACCTGGAGCGCCGGCGCCCCTGCCGCGCACGACAGCGGCGCGCGCGGGCGCTACATCCCCGAGCGCCCCGGGTACGACGCGATCGCCCAGCAGCGCTTCCGCCGCGCCGTCGAGGCCGGGATGCAGGAGCGCGGCTTCCGCAAGGTGGATGACACCGCGCAGGCCGACTTCCTCCTCGACCTCGCGTTCAGCGGCTCCGACGCCTATCGCCAGCCGGCCCGGGTCGCGACCACCGTGGGCTTCGGCTTCTACGGCGGCTGGGGTTATCGGCCGTTCGGCTTCTACCGGCCCTGGGGCTTCTACCGTCCGTGGGGCTGGTACCCGTGGGGGTGGGGATTCGCGTTCAGCGGCTATCCGTACGGCTGGTCGGCGCCGGCCTACTACCCGTACGGCGCGAGCGCCTACCGCGACGGGTGGCTGACGCTCGAGCTGCGCTTGAGGTCCGACGGCGAGACGGCGTGGGTCGGCCGCTACCGGACCGAGGCGCACGAAGTGCGGCGGATGTCGCAGGAGAAGATCCAGCAGGTCGTGCACAAGCTGTTCGACACTCTGCACTGAGCCGACCGGCCGACGCCGGTGCCGACGCCGCCCGAAGGTAGGGCGGCGTCGTGTCTTCGGGGCTCCGCGCCGGCCGGCTGGCGAGACGCGTCGCCGCGGGCTGGACTCGTATGGCGCGCGGGGCTACGTTGGCGCCGCAGGGCGATCCTCGAGAGGGGGTCTTGCGATGAGCGCTCCGTCCCCACTTCCCGCGGTGAGCACGCCGCGCGGCACCGTCTACACCCTGATCGCGGCGTGGGCCCTGCGCGCCGGACGGCGCCGGCTCGCCACCTGGGCCGTCGGCGGCGCGGCCGACGCGGTCGGCATTCTGCTCGTGCGGCCGGGCTGGTGGCTGGCGGCGACGCCGTTCGTCTGCCTCGCGGCCGTCGGCTCCTGGGGCCTGGCCTCGCAGCGGGAGCAGGCGCTCGACGGCGCGGGGCGGGCGGCGCCCCGGCAGCGCCGCCTGCTGCGGGCGGCGCGGGTCGCGGCGATCGCCGTCGGGACGGCCGCCGCCGTCGCCGGCTTCTATGGCGCTCTGTGGCTGGTCTTCGGCACCCGCTGGGGGCCGAGCGGAGGCTAGAAGCTCCCGTCCATCTTCACGTCGGCCAGCACGGCGTGCAGATCGTTGAACGTGACCGACCGCGCCTCCGCCGGCAGCAGCGGGCTCAGGTACTCGCCCTGCGCGCCCGTCACGTCGAGCCGGAAGTGCGCCACGCGGTTCTCGCCGAGGTCGGCGGCGACGAGCACCGGCATGCGGAAGCCGGGCGACACGTTGTCCTGGCCGATCCGGAACCGGATCCGGAACCGCCCGCCCTCGGCGGGCTCGCTCTTCCAGCGCACGTGGTAGGTCGGGATGTCCGTGCCCTTCACCCACTCGTCGAAGAACCAATCCATCGGCATCCCGAGGTGCTGCTCGACCACGTGCTGAAAGTCGGCCGTGGTCGCCGGCCGGCCCAGGAAGGTCTGGTAGTAGTCCCGCATCATCGCGGTGAACCGGTCGTCGGACATGGTCCTGAGGTCGAGCATCAGGACCCGGAGCATGTTGAACACCCAGGCGCCCTTCTCGTAGACGATCACCTGGTAGCCGCGGGGCAGGTCCGGCGACAGGTTGCGCCACCCCAGCCAGATCGGACCGACGTCGTCCTTGTCGGTGCGGATGTCGGCGGCGTACTGGTCGAGGAACTTGAAGTACTGCTGCGAGGACTTGCGCTCGACCTGGAGGTACCACAGCGCCGAGAAGTCGGCCAGGCCCTCGTTGAGCCACACGTCGCGGTACGAGGCGGGGCGGACGCCGTTGCCCCACCACTGGTGGGCGGCCTCATGCGCACGGAAGTACTCGTCGAAGCCGTCCAGCGACGTGTTCTGGAACGTCGAGGCCGAGAGGTCGATCATTCCGGGGAACGAGACGCCTTCCGCGTACGGGATCTCCGTGACGAAGAAGTGGTCGTAGGTGCAGCGGCCGAACAGGCTGGCGTAGAGCTTGAGGCTGTTCGAGACGTCCACCGCGACCGTCTCGCTCTTGTTCCCCTGCTCGACCATCGTGCCGCGGGTGCGCTGCCGGATCTGGCGGTGCGCGGCCTCCGAGATCAGCACGTCCACGGCGGGCGCGCCCTCGAACTGGGCGTGGTACAGGTCGAACAGCCCCACGTTGAACGTCGCCTGGTCGGTGGGCAGTCGCTGGGTCCAGTGCGCGGTGGTGATCCGGCCGGCGGCCGAGGAGTCGCCCCGCTCGCCCACGCTGACCAGCGTGTACTGGCTGGGGCTGTGGTACGTCAGGTCGAACGTGGAGACCGTGGAGCCCTGCCCGTTGAACGGGAACCACGGCAGGCCGGGCTCGATCAGGAACCAGTCGAGCCAGCGCCGGAAAACGTCGCCGTGGTAGAACAGGGTGAGCGCCAGCGTGTCGCCCGCGCGGAGCCGGTGGCCCACGCGCACCCAGGCGTCTTCGTCCTCCTCGGCCTTGAACGTGGCGGCCGGCGCGCCGTCGCCCCACCGAGCCGAGTCCAGGGTGAGCTTGGGGGCGAGCTTGAAGTTGAGCCATGGTCCCACCGGCTCGCGGTCCACCGTGGTGAGGATGGCCGCGGCGTCCACCAGGAGGTCGGCGTTGAACCCTTCCTTGATTTGCACGTCGAGCTGGTAGCGGGGCACGCGGAGACGGTCGCGCGGCCCTCGCCAGTCGGCGGGGCTGACGGAGCGGCCCTGGGCGGCGAACCGGGTGACCGGGGTCCAGCTGGTGTGCCACCGCGCGTGGCTCACCGGCCGGTAGAGGGTGACCTCTTCGCTCGCGCCGGGGTTCAGCTCGAACAGGACCGCGTCGCCCCGGTCGGGGGCCAGGCGCGCCAGGAAGTAGCCGGTGGTGTCGCCGTTGAGGAGGGGCTCCATCACGCCGGGATCGTACGAGCCGTCCTTGTCGCCCTTGAGCGAGCCGACGAAGGCGTCCACGTGGTTGCCCACCTCGCCCGGCACGTCGGCCGGGCCGAACGTGAGGGCGCCGATCTGCGCCGCGGTCGAGTCGGCGAAGATCAGGATCACCTCGTGGATCGAGTCGTCGAGCGTCGTGGCATGCGCGAAGCGATGGAGCTCCGCCTGCTCGGCCGGGAGCGGAGGCGTGAGGGTGAAGCGGCCGGTGCCCTCGAACACCGCGCCCACCGTGCGCCCGCCGATCCGCGAGAGCAGGTACAGCTTGCCCTGCTCGAGCACGAGCTGCCCGGCGTCGCGCCGCAGCACGAGGTGGTGCACGTCCGCGACCTGTCCGGCCAGCGGCGCGAGCTTCATGAGCTCGTTGTAGCGCTCGAGGAAGGTGGCGGCCGGCCCGGCGGCGGACGCCGCCTGGGGCGTCTGGCCGGCGAGCCCGACGGGCAGAATGGCGAGCAGTCCGGCCAGGAGCAGGCGGCGCTGAGGGAGTCCACGTGCGTTCATGGGTCGCCACATGGTTGAGGTCCGTGCGGACCGGCCTCGCGCCGGGCCGACCATGCGGCGCAGACTAGGCGGGCGGCGTTAGGCGGGCGTTAGGGGCGGTGGCCGGCGCACGGGACCAAGCCGAGCGCGGGACTCGGATTGCCGACGGATGGTGGTGACGGAGACCTGGCACGGCACCATCACGGATACGGCCGGCCAGGCAATGGACATTACGGGCGCCTACCCGGCCGTGTGGGAGCGGGTGGCGGACGGTCGGAAGATCTTGGCGGAGAACAACTCGTACCCGATGCCGGCACCGCAGCCGGCGCTCGCGAAGAAGCGCCACCAGCCGGCCGGCCCGGCTCCGGCTCAGTGCTTGGTGATGCTCACGCCGAGCTGGCCGAGCAGCAGCGATGCGTTCTGCTGGATGCCGGCCCCGTTGAACTTGATGTCGCCGCCGACGGGGGCCATGAACAGGCTCGCGTAGGGCGCCAGCGTGAGCTGCCGTGCGATCCGGAACTCCCAGCCGGTCCCCAACACCAGGCCGGGCGCGCCGGCGGAGAGCACGTCGCGGCCATCGACGCTGCGCCACGACAACATCCCGGCGCCCAGCTTCCAGTAGAGCGTGCCGCGGGCGCGCGGATAGTAGTAGGCCACCGCGTCCAGACCCCACATGGACTCGTGCACGCCGGACTGGACCCCGCCGGCCCACAGCGTCGCCTCGGCGCCGACCAGCAGGCCGCGCTTGAGCCGGCCGCCGAGCCGCAGCACGCCGGTCGCGGCGGTCCCGCGGTTGGCGCGGCAGATGCTGCACTGGACGCGCGCCACGCCGGGGCCCAGGCCCGCGCCGTACCACAGCGCGTCGCGCCCCTGCACCTCCTGGGCGGCGAGCGCGGGAGCCAGCAGCGCCGACAGGGCGGCGCCCAACACAGCACGTCGGATTGAGCCGGGGGACATCGTTACTTAGACTACGCAAGCATAGTCTAGGTAACTAGTCCCCTTTTCCGGGAGGCCGTCCGATGCTGTCCGCGCTCCGGCGTCGCGCCTGGGTGTCGGCACTCGCCGCACCCGCCGTGGTCCTCCTCGCCTGCAGCGACCACCTCTCCACGGCGGCGGGCGGGGGCGCCGTGCTGCCGGTGGGGAACGCGGCCTCGTTCGGAACGTGGCACCCGGGGCGCTTCGACACCTGCCCGGACTCGGTGCACAACCGGTACTCCGTCGTCGGCCCCGATCACAAGCTCTATCCCACGTGGCATCCGCCGGTGGATCCGGTGACCGGGTGCAGCTTCGGCCACGACCACGGACGGGACCCGCGCGGCTCGAACCTGTACGCGTCGGTCGGCGACATCCCGTTCGGCTACGCCAACGAGCAGCTCGACACCTGGGACCCCGCGAACCCCCGGCACGAGGACCACTTCGGACACAAGGTCGAGTGGGCGAACGACGTCCCGCTGCACTTCGGCAGCGCCGCGGCCAACGCGCTGTTCGACGTGCGCTGCGACGTGCTGGTCAAGCTGCACCAGGGCACGCACTCCGCGGACGCGTTCACCAACAACCTGCACGAGCTGGTCTATCACATCCGCTGCACCGACGGCACCGAGCTCCACGTGACCATGCTCGCGGCCATCGGCGTTCCCGGGCACTTCACGCGCAGCTGCGACGGCACCGACGTCTCCGCCGGGGTCGCCCTGCCGCTGAATTCTCCCCGGGGCGGTGGGCAGCGGGTGATCCCCGACGCCAGCTGCGTCCTCCAGCACATCCTGGTGGCGGCGGGCCAGCAGTCGGACTACGGCACGTTGCACGAGAGCTGGCAGACCTCCAACGCCATCCAGACGGCGGACGGGCGGGACCTGGCGTTCTTCAACCCGTACTTCCAGGTGTTCCTGCCGAGCCGCTACTACGATCCGGCGGCGGCGGGCGTGGTGGGGCGGCCGATGGACATGTGCTACGCGGTTGACAGCGCCACCGGTAACCGGGCGCGCGGTGGTCCATGCGAGGACGCGACCAACGGCGGCACGGTGCTCGGGATCGCGTACGACGATCCGCGCTCGCCGTTCAACGGCGTCCGGCGCGTGGTGGACATCAACGACACCGAGATCCGCAACGCCGACGGGCCGACCGTGTGGTTCACCGACCCGTTCGGCGGTCACGCGAGCACCGACTCGTTCCCCGGCGCGATCCGCCAGTACATCGCGCGGATGGACAACAGCCGCAACGGACTGGGGAACGGCGGCCCCGAGCTGGGCGGCAGCCGCGACTACGGCGCGCCCACCGTGCACGCGCCCAACTGACGGCGGTCGCATGCGCGGGCCGGCCCGCGCCATGCCCGTCGGCGGCTGGAACGACGTGAAACGATGTGATGGGGAAGTACGTCGACGCTTGGCCCCGAAGGATTCGAACCTCCATCACCGGATCCAAAGTCGCTCCGAGCGCCTGGGCCGCTCAAGCACAAAGCTGCTACCACTCCCGCGCCGACGCGAGGTTCCGGCGGAAGAATCCGCCAGGACCGCGCCCGCCAAGGGGAGAATCCCGCACCTCAACTGACCCGCGAACTGCCCACGTGAGGCGTGGGTGGCTGGTAGCGTCATGGCTCCGGAAGGGCGACGATCCTCCTACCCCTGGGGCTGGCACTTGGTTGACATCCAAACTACTGTTTCCAATTGACGCCATGACCCGCATCATTGGCTAGTTCCGACGCGGCCTCCGCCGAGCCTGCCCAACGTCGGCTGATCCTCGAGACGCTGCTCTTGGGCGTCGCGGGGGCGGCGGCCGCGCAAGTCTTCAATCTGCTGCTGCGTTTCGCCAACTGGTTCTTTCTCGGACAAATCGCCGGTTACCGTCCGCCGGGGCTCCCGAACGAGGGGGGCCTGCCGCACGCGATCGTCGGCTCGCATGGCCTGTGGCTCGTGCCGGTCGCCACCACCTTGGGCGGTCTGCTGGTGGGGTGGATGGTGACCCGATGGGCGCCGGAGGCGGAGGGACACGGCACCGACGCCGCCATCAAGGCGTTCCATCGCGCCGGTGGTGCCGTCCGCGCGCGGGTCGCGCCGATCAAGGCCGTGGCGTCGGCGATCACGATCGGCTCGGGTGGTGCCGCTGGACGTGAGGGGCCCGTTGCCCTGATCTCCTCCGCGATTGCCTCGGCGTACGCCTCCTTCGCGGGATCCGGGGAGCGGGAGCGCCGGCTCCTCATGCTGATCGGCATGGCGGCGGGCCTGTCAGCCATCTTTCGCTCACCCATCGGGACGGCCCTGTTCGCGGTGGAGGTGCTCTACTCCGATGTGGAGTTCGAGTCGGACGCGCTGCTCTACACGATCCTCTCGTCGGTCGTCGCCTACGCGGTCAACGGTTTCTTCGCCGGGTGGCAGCCGCTGTTCCGCGTTCCCGCCGACCTCGCGCTGCCCCACACGCTCGATTACGGATGGTTCGTGGTGCTGGGGATCGGCGCCGGGCTGGCGGCGACCCTCGAACCGATGGTCTTCTACGGCGTGCGCGACGTGTTCCATCGGTTGCCGCTACGCGCCTGGCTCAAGCCCGCGCTGGGCGGGCTCGCGGTGGGGCTGATGGCGCTCGTCGTGCCGCAAGTGATGGCCGGGGGCTACGGGTGGATGCAGGCCGCCATTGACGGCCAGTTGGCGGCGGGGACGCTGCTGGTCCTCGTGTTCGCGCAGATCCTCGCGATGAGTCTGACGATCGCGTCGGGCGGCTCGGGCGGTGTGTTCGCCCCGAGCCTGTTCATCGGGGCCATGCTGGGCGGATTCCTGGCGGCGGTCCTTCACCTGCCGCCGGCGCCGTTCGTCATCGTGGGGATGGCCGCCGTGTTCGCGGGCTCCGCGCGCGTGCCACTGGCCACGATGATGATGGTGACGGAGATGACCGGCGGCTATGCCCTGCTGGTGCCGGCTGCGCTCGCGGTGATGCTCAGTTACCTGATCCAGGTGCGTGTGTCGCGCACACTCAAGTACCGGAGCCTGTACGAGGCCCAGGTCCCGCGACGCACGGATTCTCCGGTCCACCACACCGAGCACCTGGAGATCGCGCTCCGCATCCTCGAGCAGCGACAGCTGTCGGGGCCGCTCCAGGGCCGGCTCGACCTGCTCACGCTCCTGAGGTCCGGCACCCCGGTCGAGCTGCCCGACGACCGGCGCCTAACGGTGGGTGTCCTCAAGGTCGGCAGCTCCATGGTGCACCAGACCGTGAGCCAGGGCGGCGCGCTGAGCGGAGACACGCGCGTCATCTCGATCATCCGCGGCGAGCACATGATCGGTGTCCGGCCGGACACCGTGTTGGAAGCCGGCGACCGGCTCATTCTGGTGACGACGCCGCAGAGCCTCGAGCACCTCAAGGAGCACGTAGACAGCTGGTAGGTCACGGGGCAGCGCCCGTGGGCACACCTCGGCGTACGGTCAGAGCACGCGGCTCATGGTCCTCCCGGCGCCGGGCTACCGGTCGCCGCTACGCCGATGCTGAGGCGCCCGGCTTGGCGAACCGGTTGTAGAGCCACGCGAGGAGGGCGCCGCAGACCGCGCCGTCCACCAGAGCGTACAGCGTACCGACAATCACCCCTGCGAATCCCGACATGGCCCCGTAGCCCGGATAGACGGACCGCACCATGTCGAGCATCGCGACCCCGTACTTCGGGAACGCCAGATTCAGAATCCCCATGAGGAACAGGCATCCCCCCCACAGCACCGCCCCAGTCCACGCCATGCCCTTCACCGAGAGCTTCATGCGACCTCCCTATGATGTTGTTTGCGTCCCCGAGACGGGCGCCGCCGTGGTCATGCACGACGCCCCGGCGCGAGCGGCGCGCTGATGGGGACGAACGTGTACCGCGAACTGACCCACGAACTGACCCACGGGAGGAGGGAAGGGGTGCAACTCCAATTGGCCCCGAAGGATTCGAACCTTCATTACCGGATCCAAAGTCCGGAGTCCTGCCCTTGGACGAGGGGCCAGCGTATTGTGAGGCCCTAACTTAGCGACTCCGCCTGCCGAGCGGCAGGCGGGTTCTTGGCCGTCCGTTTGCCGTGGTGCCGAGCCACCGCACTCGGACGAACCCCTCCGCTGGCGCCACTGCCTCCTTCAGTTTCGGCTGCCCGGCGCGGCGCGGGCGGTGTCCACGGCGGCCGCTGATTCCGTCCTGAGGTAGGCCGTGTGGTCATGCGTGAGCGCGCCCTCGGGCAGCAGGGCGTAGATGGGGCCCAGCTGCTCCCTGATGCGCTGCTGGTAGAACTCGGGGAGCTGCTCGGTGTCCTGCTCGAGGAACCCTCGCACTTCCCGGTCCGCGTCGAGGAGCCGCCGGATGGTGGCGTAGTAGCGGATCCGCCCCCACCCCTCCGAGGAGAGCGCCGACAGCAGGTTGACCCAACGGGGGATGCCGCGCGTGGCCGCGAATCGCCGCGCCAGGGCACGCGGCGAGAAGGAGAAGCGGGTGAGGTCCAGCACCCGGTCGTAGAAATCGGGCCAGGCGTAGTTCTTGGGCCGCACGTTCATCGCCTGGTTGTTGTCCAGGAACTGGAAGGGGAACGGCAGCACACGGCCGTCGCGCTGGTACGCCAGGTTGAGCGGGGCGGCCCGCCCGAACGCCGTGAGGAGCGCGAAGCCGGGAAACGCCCCGGGCGTGAGCCGCTCGAAGGTCTTCGTCAGCTCGAACGGCTCGGCGCCCCGATCTGTGTCCAGGCCCAGCACGAAGTTGGTCCGCACGTAGGGCACGTAGCGCAGGACGGTGTTCACGTGCTCCGACAGCCGGCGGACCTTCTCCATGCCGGTGAGCCGCGTCTTCGACTTGGAGCCCATGTCGAACCAGGACTCGATCCCCGGCAGGATCGCCTGAAAGCCGTTCCGCCTGAGGCGCTCGAGATGGGGCTCCGACAGCGGCGAGAGGCTGCTCTCCGCGATGTGCCGCACCCGGCCGGGCGGGACCGCCGATTCGATGGTCTCCATGTACTGCTCGAACCGGATGCCGAAGTTGGGGTCGTGCCACGCGACGATGGGCTCCGGGATCTTGCCGAGCAGGAAGCGCAGGTCGTGCCCGAGCTGCGTGAAGCTCAGCGGCTGGTACGCCACCGTAGAGTCGATGCAGAAGCTGCACCTGTAGGGACACCCCAGGCTCCCGATCATGCCGACGAACTTGATGGTCGGGGCCTTGCGGAGCGCGAGCTCGACGAACTTCCAGCGCTCCGCGAGCGGCACCAGCTCCGCCGGCTGTGCGGCAGCGGAGAGCCGGCGTCCCAGCGGCCGGTGCGGGGCGCATTCTCGCAGGACCTCCTCCACGACGGCGCGATCGGTGAACCCGAGCACGTAGTCGAAGAAGCGGGCCGCGTCCTCCGGGTAGCAGCGGGCGTGCGGTCCCCCCAGCACCGTGACGGTGCCGCGCTGCCGGAAGCGGTGGCTGATGGCGTAGGCGAGGTGGGCCGCCTGCGTGAACGCGCCGATGAACACGAGGTCCAGCTCCGCGGGCAGCGCCGCCAGCGGGTCGTCGAACCCCGTGTAGCAGCAGTAGTGAACCCGGTGCCCCGCCCGTTCGCACCATGCCGCGACCACCTGCGGCATGATGCTCGCGAAGTTGGCGTTCATCACGCGAGCCCACAGGCCCCTGGCGGGGATGTCGACGATGTCGAGTACGCCGATCCGAAGCTGGCGCATGGCCGAGCGACCACTCACGCTCGAGGGGGCGCGGGAAGCGAACCGCGGAGCGCTCACGGCACGCCATATCATGGAACCCCGGTGCGTCACCCGCAACGTTCCGCCGGAGATCCTCGTCGCTGCGGACCTTCCGGCCTCGTCACCCGCTGCGTGCTGGGGACGTGCCGGAGCGTGATGGGTGCCTGGCGTCGCGTGCGCCCCGGCGCCCATCTTCAGGCGTGCGCCGCCAGCCGGTACGAGCGATCACCTGCAGACCTCGCCAGACCCTGGCGTTCGCCGCGGCACTGCTGTGCGCCGGCGCTTGTCGGACCGGCGCCCCGCCAGCCGGCCGCATCGGCGCCGGGCGCCTGGCTCCGGCGCCGGGCGCCTACTACGATCCCGCCCGCGATCTCGGCCCGCTGTTCGAGGCCGTGCAGCTCGCGCCGCTGTTCCAGGACGCCAAGACGTTCGCGGACGCCCGGCCCCTCCAGCCGCCGACGCAGATCGCCGCCGACTACCTGAGCCAGCGCAGCGACTCCGGGTTCAGCTTGTCCGGCTTCGTCGCGCGGCACTTCGCGCTGCCCGAGCCGCCGCCGACCGCCTACCGCGCCGACTCCGCGGCCACGATGGAGCAGCACCTGCGCGCCCTGTGGCCGTACCTCACCCGCAGCCCGTCGCACGATTCGTCGGCCGCGCCCTCCTCCCTGATCGCACTCCCGGAACCCTACGTCGTCCCGGGGGGCCGCTTTCGCGAGGTCTACTACTGGGACTCCTACTTCACGATGCTCGGCCTCGTGGCCAGCGGCCGCACGGATCTCGTGCGCGACCTGCTCGACGACTTCGCGTTCCTCATCGAACGGTTCGGCCACGTACCGAACGGCAGCCGCACCTACTACCTGAGCCGCAGCCAGCCGCCGTTCTTCGCCGCCATGGTCGGGCTCTACGCGGCCGCGACCGACACGGCGCACGCGCTGGCCTACCTGCCGGCGCTCGAGGCCGAGCACGCCTTCTGGATGGACGGCGCCGGCGGCCTGGCGCCGGGCGAAGCTCGCCGCCGGGTCGTGCGGCTCCCCGACGGCGCGATGTTGAACCGCTACTGGGACGATCGGGCCACACCGCGGCCGGAGGCCTACCGGCACGACTACGCGCTCGCGCAAGCGCTGGCGGAGCCGGAGCGCGGGGCATTCTACCGGAACGTCCGGGCCACGGCCGAGAGCGGCTGGGACTTCTCGAGCCGCTGGACGCGGGATGCGTCGGACCTGCGCACGCTGGAGACGACCGAGCTCGCCCCGGTGGATCTCAACAGCCTCCTGTACGACGCCGAGCGCCTGATCGCCGCGCTGAGGGCCTTCCGGGGACGCCCGGGCGACGGCGCGGTCGCCCGCACGTTCGAGGCGGCCGCGGCGGCGCGCCGGCGCGGGCTGCTCGCTGCGGCCTACGACACCTCGACCGGCTTCTTCTACGACGTGCGGTGGCGCACCGGCGAGCGGGTGAGCGACCGCCCCACGCTCGCCGCCGCCGTGCCGCTGTACTTCGGCCTCGCGACGGAAGAGCAGGGGCGCGCCGTGGCCGCGCGGCTCGAGCGCGACTTCCTCCGCCCCGGAGGCCTCGTCACGACCCTCGTCGCGTCGGGGCAGCAGTGGGATGCGCCGAACGGGTGGGCGCCGCTCGAGTGGATGGCGATCCGGGGCGTGCGGCGCTACGGCCGCGCGGACCTCGCCGACACGGTGCGCACCCGCTGGCTCGCGTTGAACCGACGCACCTACGGCGAGACCGGCCGGATGATGGAGAAGTACGACGTCGTGGACCTGGGCCGGGCGGCCGGCGGCGGCGAGTATCCTGCCCAGGACGGCTTCGGCTGGACGAACGGCGTGGCGCTCGCGCTGGTGGCGCCGACGTACCGAGCCGCCCCGTCCACCCCGCCCCCGGCCGTCCCGCCCCGGGACTGGCGTCAGGTACGGTGCGCCGGGGGCGACTACCGGTACATCCTGTTCAGCCCGCTCGACGAGGGCCCGAGGCCGGCGCTGCTGCTGCTGCACGGTGCCGGCGGGGAGCCGGGATCGATGGTGGACGTCTGGAAGGATCTGGCGCGACGGGAGGGCCTCACGCTGATCGCGCCCGTGTTGCCGATGGCCGCGCGCTTCGAGCCCATCGCCCCGCAGGTCTTCCGCTGCATCGTCGAGGACGCCCGGCGCGGCGTTTCCATCGACCGGCGCCGCGTCTACGTGTTCGGCCACTCGATGGGCGGGTATCTCGCGTACGACGCCGGCATGCTCGAATCGCAGTACTTCGCCGCCATCGCCGTGCATGCGATGTACATCGCCGACGACTACACCTGGATCGTGGATCGCGCCTCGCGCCGGACGCCGGTCGCGATCTACGCCGGCGAGCTGGACCAGGTGGTGCCGCTCGCCCGGGTGCGCCGGACCCGGGACCTGCTGAGCACGAGGGGATTCACGGTCCACTACGTCGAGCTGGCGAGTCACGATCACGACTACTTCGTGCTGTCGGACGCCATCGACGCCGACGCCTGGGCCTTCCTGCGGCGCTGGGAGCTGCCCTAGCCCCCGTACCGGCGGCGGCCGGCGCCTACCCGGCCTCGGCGGGGGCCTTCAGCCCGGCCGCCTCCAGCAGCCGCCGGCGTTGTCCATCGGTGAGCATCTCGCGCGCGACGACGTCGCGCACCACCCGCGCCACGAACGAGTAGCCCCGCGGTTCCGACGTGAGCCAGCGCTGCCACTCCAGCTCGTCGAGCGCGCCCGTCAGCCGCTCGCCGTCGAGACCGGTCGCGCGGCCGAGGGCGACGGCCGGGGCCCGGTCGCCCAGGACCGAGGCAGCCGTGAGGAGCGCCCGCGCGTCCTTCGAGAGCCGGCGGAAGCCCACCCGGATGGCGGCGGTGACGGCGTCCGGCAGATCGCCGGGCATCGTCTGGTCCAGCGTGCGGTGCTCCGCCGGCCACGCTCCTTCGGCCCCCGCTCCCGGCAGGTCGAGCCCGAGCGCCACGGCGTGGAGCAACTCGACCGCGAGCAGGGGCAGGCCCGCGGAGTCGGCGGCGATCCGCCGCGCCACCCGGTCGAGCTCGGCCTCGCCGTAGCCGGGGAGGGCCCACGCCGCGAGCCGCCGCAGCGCGTCGCGGTCGAGGGTCGTCAGGCGCACCGCCGACCCGGCGACGTCGCGGCCGATCCGCCCGCACAGCCGATCCAATTCCTCCCGACCGGCGAACGACACGGTGGTCACGAGGACGAACAGCGGCGCCGCGGCGAGATCCCGGAGCGCGCCGTCCAGCGCCAGGAGCGACTCGCGATCGCTCCACTGTCCGTCGTCGAGCGCGAGCAGCACCGGCCGCTCGTCGGTCGCGGCGCGCAGGACTTCGGCCAGCGCCTGGCCCGGCGCTCCGGGAACCGCCCGCCGCGCCTCGGGGAAGCGGTCGCCCCAGTCGGCGAGCCGGGTCGCGAACGCCGCGAGCGCGCCGGCGGGCGCGGCGGCCACGCCGGGTGCCGCCAGCAGGCCGCCGCGCGCCAGGCCGAGCACTCCACTCCAGGGCTCGGCCTGGTCGGCGGGCACCGCCCGCGCGGCCGTCGTGCCGGCGCCGTCGAGCCGCGCGCGCGCCAGGATCTCCTCCACGAACCGGGTCCGTCCCGTGCCGGCGTCGCCTTCGACGATGGCCAGCGCGGCGTGCGGCCCGGTGCGGCACTCCTCCCATGCGGCGAGCACGGCCCCCAGCGTCTGCTCGCGACCGATCAGCGGCGCACGGCGCGACTCGGCGCCGATCGCCGGGACGGTCTCGCTCTCCGGCACTCGCCAGGCCCGCTGGTCCCGCACGCGCGCGGCCAGCCGCTGCAGCTCATCACCCGGGGCCGCGTTCAGGTCCGCCCGCAGGCGCTCCTCGAACGCCCGATACGTCTCGAGCGCCGCCGTGCGCTCGCCGGCCAGCGCCAGCGCGTGCATCGCCGCCGCCGCGGCCGGCTCGGAATGCACGTCCAGCGCGAGCGCCCGCCGGGCCTGCGTCACCGCGTCGGCCGCGTGGCCGGCGCGGGTGATCGCTCGCGTGAGATGCAGCAGGACGTCCACGGAGCGTCGCCGCCACTCGGTGCGCTCGGCGCCCAGCCAGTCGTCGAATCCGGGGGCGTCGGGCACGCTGAAGCCCTCGAGGAACTCGCCGGTCACCAGGGTCGCCGCGCTGGCCCAGTCGCCCTCGGCGGCCAGCAGCGCCAGTTGATCCACGTCGAACTCGGCGACGCCTTCGGCGAGTCGCACCTGCTCGCCCGAGGTCTCGACGGCCGCCTCCCCGGCGCAGTGGCGCAGCACGCGCACGGCCTCGCGCAGCGAGTGCCGCGCCGCGGTCTCCGGCTTGTCCGCCCACAACAGCCCGACCAGGTGCTCCCGGGAGCGGGAGCGACGCGGCGAGCGGGCCAGGTACACCAGCAGCGCCAGGTGCTTGCGCCACAGGAGCTCCGGCGGCGGCTCGGCGCCGTTCACCGTGACGGCGAGCGGCCCCAGCGTGCGGCAGGTGATCACGAGACCTCCGTGCAACCGAGCTCGCGGAGCCGGCGCGCGGCCGAATCGGCGCGCGCCGCGAAGTGGGGATCGCCCCCGCTCCACAGTCTTCGCACCGCGGCGTAGGGGACGCACGCGGCGGAGCCCTGGCCGGCCGCGTCGAGGAGGCGCGCGCTCCGCCACCGCGCCACGGTGCCGAGCGCCCAGTCCAGCTCCGCTGCTTCGGGCGCGGCCGCGGGGAGGCCCGTGGTCCGGAGGTCGTTGTTCTCGTACCACCGGAGGTCGCGGATCGCGAGGGCGGTGCTGCCCTGATCGGCGTGCCACTGCGCGCGCAGCAGGTGGAGCATCGCGCGGAAGAAGGGATCGCCGGCCTGCCACGCCGAGTCGAGCGCGATCAGCGGCTCGGTACGCGCCAGGGCCCTGGCCGGCCGCCCCAGCGCGGCGTCCGCGTCGGCGTCGACCAGCGTCGCGAACGGCCGCGGCCCCGCCTCGGCGTCGAGCACCGCGCGAAACCGCCGCGCCCCGAGCGAGTCGCCCGCGCGCCGCGCGAGCAGCGCCAACAGCCACGCCGCGCGGCGGCGCGCGAACGCGTCGTGGTTGCCCGTGCCCGCCAGGAGCTCCAGCTCGCGCTCCACCATCGGCCAGCCGCGGCGAACGGCCGCGGGCGCCGTGGAATCGGCGAGCGCGAGCGCGACCGGGAGCTGGGCCAGGAACAGCTCGACGTCGGGCTCGGACGTGAGGCCCCGCAGCCGCACCGCCGCCGCCCGCGCGGAGTCCGGCCTGCCCAGCGCCTGGTAGCCGTACACCTGGGCGAGCAGGCCCGGCACCACGAGGTCGGGGCGCCCGAAGTGCTCGAAGCGCCCGCCGAGCCAGACCGCGCCGGCCGGAGCGTCGAAGGTCAGCTGGTAGCGGGCGCCCGCGGCGAGGCCTGCGAAGCCGGTCACTGCCGGGGAGTGGAGCAGGGCGTCCGCGTACCGCTCCGCCGCGGCGGGCGGATCGAATCGCCAGTGGTAGCCCACCTCCAGCAGCGCGCGCACCGAGGCGGAGAACGGGTCGCTCCCGCCACCCAGCTGCTTCAGGCTGTCGAGGGCCTGCCGGGCCGCGGGCGCGTCGCCCTCGGCCGTGGCGATCCAGGCCAGGTGCTCCCAGGCCGGCGCGAAATCCGGCCACAGCACCGTCGCCCGCTTCATCGCCCGATACGCTTCGGCGCGCGAGTACCCGTCGAACGCGCCCCGGTGATAGATGTCGTCGGCCTCGATGAACCAGGTGAGGCCGAAATCGGGGTCGCGGTTCGTGGCGTCGCGCAGCAGCGCGAGGCGCCGGTCGTGGGAAGCGAAGCTCGCCTCGATGAGGCGACGGTAGTGCGGCGGGAAGGAATCCAGCGCGACGCGGTAGCGGCCGGTCGCGACCGAGTCCTGGTCGCGTCCGAACCAGCGGCCGACGTCCGTGAGGCGAAGGCGGCACAGCAGACAGGTGGAGTCCACCGCCAGCGCCCGCAGGTACGCGGCGTAGGCCTCTTCCCACTGGGCGCGCGCGAACAGTCGCTCGGCCTCGGTCCATGCGATCAGGCCCGCGCGGCTGCGCGGCAGGGCGTGCAGCGGCAAGTCGGCCGCGAGCTTCCCGCCCTCGTTGGTCCAGATGGCGAGCAGCAGCGCGTAGCCCAGCGAGTCCGCGAGCTGCTCCCATCGGTCGGCCGGCCCGCTCACCGCCAGATCGATGCGCCCTGTACGCAGCTCGGCCGGGTCGGAAATCAGGGCCAGCCGCAGCCCGCCGCCCTGCAGCGCCTCCGCGATGCCCCGCAGCACGAGGCCGCCGCGTGGCGGCGGGCCGGCGGTGAGGGTCGCGGGGGCGAAGTCGGCCGCCCCGCCCACGCTGCGCACCAGCGCGGCGGGGAGTGACTCCGCGAGCCAGCCCATCGCCGGCGGCCGCACGTCGAAGGCGTGGACGTAGATCCGCAGCACGGCGGACGGCACGGTGCGCCGCCCCCGGACGACGCCGACCACCGCCAGCGCCGCGAGCGCCGCGGCGACGGCCAGGCCCGCCCACGCCAGCGCGCGCCGGCGCATGCGGCCGGGGGGCACACCCAGCGCGGCACGAAAGGCGGCCGCGCTCGGCCAGCGGTCGTCGGGCGCGCGGGCCAGCGCCCGCCGCAGCGGCCCCACCAGGCGGGGCGGCACGCCCGACCACTCGCCGCGCGTGGGGTCCGCGTCGAACGGCCAGGCTCTGCCCGCGAGCGCCTCGTACAGCACGAGCCCGAGCGCATAGAAGTCGGTCGCGGGCGTCACGTCCCGGCCCGCCATCTGCTCCGGTGCCATGTACCCGGGGCTGCCCACGGCCTTGCCGTCGCCGGTGAGCGGAGGCTCCGCGGTGCCGCTGGCCTTGGCGACGCCGAGGTCGCCGACCACGGCGCGGCCCTCGAGCAGGAACACGTTCCCCGGCTTGACGTCGCGATGCACGATCCCGCGGCGGTGGACGGCCTCCAGTGCGGCGAGCACGTCCACGGCCACCGCCACGGCCTGCTGTGGTGGCAGCGGCCCCCGCGCGAGGCGCTGCGCCAGCGTCTCGGCCTCAAGGTAGTCCATCACGTAGTAGGAGAAGCCGGCCGACTCGCCCGCCCGATGGACGGGGATCAGGTTGGGATGGTTGATGGAGGCGAGGATCCGCGCCTCGCGCACGAAGCGCTCGGTCGCGACGGCCGTGGCGCGATCGGGCCGCACGATCTTGATGGCGACGCGGCGGTCCAGGGCGACGTCGCGGCCCACGAAGACCATGCCCATCCCGCCGCTGGCCAGCTCGCGGTCGACCTCGTAGTCGGGCGCGAGCGCCGCACGCAGGCGCTCCAGGAGCGTCGCCATCGGGCCGGCCCTCCTTCCGTCGCGCCGGCCCAGCCGGGCCGGCTACATCGCGCGGAAGACCCCCCGTCTCACCAGGTTGCCAATATGGCGCACGTCGGCCGCGAGCGCACGGTCGGCCGTGAGGGGGGGCACCTCGTCCCGTACCGCGGCGTGGGCGCGCTCCAGGGCGGGGCTGGTCCTGAGGGGCCGCAGGCGGTCCACCGCCTCGGCGGCGCACAGCAGCTCGATGGCCACCACGTCGGCCAGGCACTCGGCCGAGCGCCGCGCCTTGCGCGCCGCCGCCGGGCCCATCGACACGTGATCCTCGCGGCCCGCGCCGGTCGGGACCGACTGGGTGCTGGCCGGCGCGGCCAGGAGGCGCAGCTCGGTCAGGAGGTCGGCCGCGGTGACCTGCAGCGTCATCAGCCCGGATTCGACGCCGGGATGCGCGGCCAGGAAGGCCGGCAGGCCCGACTCGTCCGGGTTGAGGAGCCGCTCGATCCGGCGCTCGGCGATCGCGCCGAGATCGGCCAGGGCGATCGCCACCAGGTCCATCGCCTGCGCGACGATCTGCCCGTGGAAGTTGCCCCCGCTCTTGATCTGGCCGCTCTCCGGGAACACCAGCGGGTTGTCGGTGGCGCTGTTGACTTCGATCTCGAGGACGCGGTGCGCGTAGGCCAGCGCGTCGCGCGCGGCGCCGTGCACCTGGGGCATGCAGCGCAGCGAGTAGGCGTCCTGGAGCCGCGGGTCGCCGCGGCGGTGCGATTCGCGGATCTCGCTGCCCTCGAGCAGTGCGCGCAGCCGGCTGGCGCTCACCGCCTGGCCCTGGTGCGCGCGCACGGCCTGGATGTCCGCGTCGAACGGCACCGGCGAGCCGCGCAGGCCCTCGAGGGTCAGCGCACCCGCGACCTCGAGCGCCTCGAGCACCCGCGTCCCCGCGAGCAGCGCCAGCACGCCGAGCGCGGTGCAGAACTGCGTGCCGTTGATCAGCGACAGCCCGTCCTTCTCCCGCAGCTCGAACGGCGCGAGATGGGCGGCGTGCAGGGCCTCGGCCGCGGGCACGACGCGGCCGCCGTGCTCCGCCTCGCCCTCGCCCATCAGCACCAGGGCGACGTGCGCCAGGGGCACGAGGTCGCCGCTGGCGCCCACCGATCCGAACTCCGGCACCACCGGGTGGACGCCCGCGTTGAGGCAGTCGAGGAGCAGCCCCACGAGCTCGGGGCTGCATCCGGAGTGCCCGTGCGCGAGGGAGTTGGCCCGGAGCAGCATCAGCGCGCGGGTCGCGGGGCGGTCGAGCGCCGGCCCGACGCCGCTGGAGTGGCTGCGGATCAGGTTCCGCTGCAGCGCCGCGCGCTCCTGGGCCGGAATCACGACCTCGGCGAGGCGGCCGAATCCGGTGGTGACGCCGTACACCCGCTCGCCGCTGGCGACGCGGTCCTCGATCAGCCGGCGCGCCGTCTGCAGGGCGCCGCGCGCCGAGGGCGCGAGACGCACCTCCGCGACCTCGCCGGTCGCGACGCGCTCGACGTCCTCGAGCGTCAGGTGGTGGCCGTCGATCTCGAGCGTCGCCACGGCCTACCCGTCGTCCACCAGCAGGGGCGGGGCGGTGAGGGTGGAGGCGCGCAGCATCGTGGCCGCGCCCAGCACCGACCACGCCGCGTCGCGCGCCGAGACCGACTCGAACAGCGCCACGATCGCGCCGCCGCTCCCCGCCAGCCGCACCAGGAAGGCCTCGGTCTCCCGGAGGCGGTCGAGCCAGTGGCCGATCTCGGGCAGGTGCCCGGCGACGACCGGCTCGAAATCGTTGTGCGAGTGGTCGCGCACGCTGGCCCAGCTCGCGAGCGTGCCGGCGGGGATCACGGCGGCGTACCCGCCCTCCCGGGTGCCGCGCTCCTTGTCGAGCCAGGCGTAGGCGTCCGCGGTGCGGACCGGGGCCGGGGGAGGGACCACGAGCAGCGGCAGGGAAGGGAGCGGTGCGAAGGTGAGCAGTCGCTCGCCGCGCCCCCAGCCCAGGGCGAGGGGGCTGCCCGACAGGAAGAACGGCACGTCGCTCCCCAGGGCCGCGCCCAGCTCGAGCAGGTCGCCGGCCGAGAGCGGTGAGCCGAACAGCCGATTCATCGCGGCCAGGGTGGCGGCCGCGTCGCTGGAGCCGCCGCCCAGGCCCGCGTTCCAGGGAATGCGCTTGGTGAGCGTGATCCGGACCCCGCCGCGGGCGCGCGACGCCGCCAGGAAGCGCGTGGCGGCGCGGACGATCAGGTTGTCCTCGGCGGGCCCGAGCGCGGGCGGGGCGCCGTGCAGCGCGACGCCGGCGGGGGCCGGCTCGAGCACCAGGTCGTCCTCGAGGCCGATGAGCTGGAACAGCGACTCGATCGCGTGGTAGCCCCGCGCGTCCCGCCCGAACACGCGCAGCCACAGGTTGATCTTGGCCGGTGCCCGCGCCCGGATCCGCGCGTTCACGCCGCGGTCCCGCCGCCGGTGAGGTCGCGGAGCGAGAGGCCCGACCGCGCCAGCCGCCACAGGCCGATCGCCGTGATCGGGATGAACCAGCCGATGTGGGTGCCCAGCGCGCAGCTCGCGGCCGGCGTCTGCGGCACGCCGTAGAGGCCGAGCGCGAACACGCCGGTCCATTCGAACACGCCCACGAACCCGGGCGAGGAGGGGATGGCCACGCCGACGGCCACGATGCCCTGCATCAGCAGCGGCGAGGTCACGGGCAGCGGGCCGAGGTGGAACGCCAGGAACGCCGCGTAGAAGGCGGCCGCGTTGATGAGCCACACCCCGAACGAGGCGGCGACGACCTGCGCGAAGGCCACCGGTGAGCGCAGCACCGTGAGCCCCTCGATGAACGACCGCGTCACCCGGACCACGAACTCCGCGGCCCGCTCGGGCAGCAGGCGGCGCAGGGCGGCGGCCAGCCACGCGAGCGCCGGCCGCGGTGCGTGCACCAGGAAGAACAGGAACGCCAGGAGCACGATGAACGCCGCGCCGCTCCACGCGGCGATGCTCGAGACGCTTCTCCCGCTCAGCCGGGCCGCGCCGGCGACGTGGAACGTGGCGATGGCGAGGGCCAGGAGCAGCACGACGATGAGGCCGTCGAACACGCGCTCCACCGCGACGGAGCCGATCGAGCGGGGCAGCGGCACGTCGATGAAGCGCGAAGCGGCATAGGCCCGTGCCAGCTCGCCCGCCCGCGCGGGCAGGAGGTTGGTGGCCATGAAGCCGATCGCGGTCGCGTGCCACACCGGACGGTACGGCACGACGTCGCCGCCCGAAGCGAGGATGATCCGCCACCGGAAGGCGCGCGCCGGGAAGGTGAGCGTCGCGAGCGCCACCGAGAGCAGGTAGTACCCGACGTTGACGCTGCGGAGGTCGGCCAGCAGCTCCGCGGGGTCGACCCCGCGGAGCGCCCAATACAGGAACCCGAGCGAGATGAGGATGCCCGCGAGGCCCAGCCAGAACCGGCCGCGGCCGGCGGACGTCGGCGATGCGGGGCTAGCGCTCGGCGCCGAGACCAAGCTGGACCAGGTCGAACACCTCGCGGACCAGGGCGGCCAGCTGCGCCGCGCCCCCGTTCCGCGCGGCGAGCAGGGCCTCGATCTCGGGCTGGAGCGCGAGCGCGTGCTTGAGCGCCGCCGGCCCGCGATACAGCAGCGACTCGACCGGCACGACCTCGGATTCGTCCGCCGCCGCCGGCGCCAGCGCTTCGATCGAGACCACGCCGGCTTCCTCGACCGGGTGCGCCAGCAGCCTCTCCAGCTCGCCGGCCTCGGACGGCGGCTCGGCCACGAGGCGGGCGAGCGATGCGAACGCATCGGCCAGCGATCTGCCGGCCTCGACGGGTGCCACGACGTCCGCCGGCTCGGCCGGCTCCCCGCCCGCCGCCGCCTCGGCCGGCGACACGAGGAACGGAAGGCCCGGCAGCACTTCCGGCTCGGGGGTCGCCGCGGGCGCCGCCGCCACCGGGGCCAGGGCCGGGGGCGTCGTCGAGAGCTCGCCGAGCTGGACGCTCACCGCGTCGAGCGCCGCGCTGAGCACCGCCTCGTCGTCGTGGGCCGCGCCGCGGAGCGTGTCCGCCGCCTGTCCGACGAGGCCCACGAACAGGGGCAGGTTGGCCTCGGCCGCGCCGCGCCCGATCGCGCCGCGCCCGGCGTCGGCCAGCCGGCCGAGCGCGCCCGCCAGCGGCGTGCCGCCGGCGCCGGTGAGTGGCCGCAGGGCCGCCGCCATCCCGAACAGCCTCAGGTCGCGCAGCACCGGGGAGTTGGCGCGCTGGAGCGCGCCGGCCGCACCGGCCAGGTACTCGCCCTCGCTCACCACCTCCACCCGCGTCAGTCCGGCCGGCGGGGCGCCCTGGGTCACCACGTGGGGGCCGGCGTCGTCGAAGAACAGCGACTCGATCGGGACGACGGTGCCGCCGCCCGCGAAGGCCTGCAGCAGCAGCGTGGCGAAGGCGGCCGCCTCCTCGCCGTCGGTCGTCGGTCGCCCGAGATCCACCACCTCGCGCGCGGCGCGGGCGAGGGCCTTGGCACCGGCGTCGAACGCGGCGGCCGCGGCGGGCGCCACCGGGCCCGACGTGGCGTTCACCTCGTGCACGGCGCCTTCCACGCCGATGAGGACGTCGGCCAGGGGCGGCAGGTCGCCCAGCACCGCGACGCCCTTCAGCGCCGACATCGCCTGCGTCACGCCCGCCAGGGCGCCCCGCGCCCCCGGATCGTTGGCCAGCGCGCGGGACGCGCGGTCCAGCGCGGTCGCGATCGCGGCGGCCTCGCGGGCCACGAACGCGCGGGCACCGGCGTCGAGCCCCTCGCCGCTGGCGCGGGCCGGGACGCTCGGCCGTCCGGCCACGCGCTCCAGCTCGGCGCCCAGGGCCTCCGCCTTGGCCGCGTCCTGGTCGGAAGGCGCGCGGACCCGGCGCAGCAGGACCTTGCAGTCGTCCACCGCGCGCACCAGGCCGCCGCGCACGCCTTCGTCCCATGCCAGCCGCCCGTCGCGCACGGCCCGGCCCACCGACTCCAGCCCCTGCGCCGCGCGGGCCAACGGCTGCTGGCTCGCCATCAGCGCGCTGCCGCGGAACGCGCGCGCGATGCGGACGAACTCCTCCGCCGCCTCGAAGACGCCCGGCCGGGCCTGGGCCAGCGCGTCGAGCCGCTCGAGGTACTCGCCCGCCTCGAGCACGAAGAAGTCCGTCATCCCGATCGCGTTGGTCATGGCCCCTCCGACGATGGCGCCAAGCTATGACGCGGCGCGGGCGCGGTCAATTCGCTCCCGCATCTCGCGCACCGCCCGCTCGATGCCCACGAATACGGCGCGGCTGATGATGCTGTGCCCGATGTTCAGCTCCTCGACGTCGCGCAGCGCCGCGACGGGGCCCACGTTTTCGTAGGTGAGCCCGTGGCCCGCATGCACCGCCAGGCCCAGCCCGCGGGCCTGCCGTGCGGCGGCCGCCAGGTCCGCCAGGGCCGCGTCCCCGGTGCGCCAGCTCTCGGCGTAGCGGCCCGTGTGCAGCTCCACCGCCACCGGATGGAGCGCCGCCGCCGCCGCGACCGCCTTGGGATCGGGGCTGATGAACAGGCTGGTCCGCACGCCCGCCGCGGCAAGACGGGTCAGCGCCCCCTTCAGGCGCGCGGCGCCCGCCACGCAGTCCAGGCCGCCCTCGGTGGTGATCTCCTCGCGGCGCTCCGGCACCAGGGTCGCCTGGTGCGGCTTCAGCCGGCCGGCGATGGCGACGATCTCGTCCGCGGCCGCGAGCTCGAGGTTCACCACCGTCCGGACCGTGCGGGCCAGCAGCTCCACGTCGCGGTCCTGGATGTGGCGCCGGTCCTCCCGCAGGTGCACCGTGATGCCGTCGGCGCCCGCCTGTTCCACCAGGACCGCGAGCCGGACCGGGTCGGGCTCGTCGGTCCGGCGCGCCTGGCGCACCGTGGCCGCGTGGTCGACGTTGACGTACAGTCTCACGCTTGCTCGCTCCCCGGGCGCCCGTTAGCTTCGCTGCTCGTGGCCCCCACACTCCGATTCTGCGCCGTAGTGTCCCTCGGTGCCGTCGCCGCCTGCGGCGGCCGGCGGGTCGTCGTGGCCCCCGCGCCCGCGTCCCCCGAGGCGACGGTAGGGCAGTTTCTCGCCGCCGTCAACGCCAACGACCACGACCGGATGGCGGCGCTGTTCGGCGACGAGCGCGGCCCGAGCACCGTCACCTGGTCCCGGCAGGCGGCCCGCCGCGACTCGATGATCACGATCATGCAGCACCTGCTCGTGTCCGACTCGTCGCGGGTGGTGAGCACCGAGGCCGCGCCCGACAAGAACACCTGGCGGGTGCTGAAGCTGGTGCTGTTCCAGGGCGAGAAGCGGGCGACCGTGCCGTTCACGGTGGCACCGCAGTCCGCCGGCGGGTGGCTCGTCGCCAGGATCGACCTCGAGCCGCTGATGCCCGCTGTGAACGCCCGTACGCGTCCCTAGTCCGTCAGCTCGAGCAGGATGCCTGCCGTCGCCTTCGGGTGGAGGAACGCGACCCGCCGGCCATCGGCGCCGGGCCGGGGCGCGGCGTCGATCAGCCGGTAGCCGGCCGCCCGGCAGCGCGCGAGGGCCTGCTCGAGGTCGGGGACGTGGTAGCACAGATGATGAATGCCGGGGCCGTGCCGGGCGAGGAACTTGCCGATGGGGGTCCCGGGATCGGCCGAGGCCAGCAGCTCGACGTCCACGCCGCCGGCCGGCACCACGACGAGGGTGGCGCCGTCGGCCGTCTGGCTGGGGCCGGGCACCAAACCGAGGACGTCGCGGTAGAAACCGATGGCCTCCTCGAGGCTCCGCACCGCCACGCCGACATGGGCGAGCCGGACGCCGGGAGCACGCTGCATCTCGGGCGGGAGCACGCGCACATTCTAACCGGGAGCCGGATGTCATGGCAGGGTCGCAGGCGCAGGCGGTGACGGACGGGAACTTCCAGGCGGAGGTGGAGCAGCACCCCGGCCTGGTGCTGGTGGACTTCTGGGCGGAATGGTGCGGACCGTGCCGCGTCATCGCGCCGATCCTGGACCAGATCGCCGACGAATACGCCGGGAAGCTCAAGATCACCAAGATGGACGTGGACGCGAACACCCAGACGCCGATGCGCTTCAACGTGCGCTCGATCCCGTCGCTGCTGTTCTTCAAGGGTGGCAAGCACGTCGACACGGTCGTGGGGGCGGTGCCGAAGGCTCACCTGCTCGGGAAGATCACCCAGCACATCTAGCCCGTGCGTGCCTCGTCCGCCGTCCTGACCGACACGTCGACCCGCCTGTGGGGTCTGGAGTTTCCCCGCGGCCGGGCGCTGCTGGCCCGGACCCGCGCGCCGTACGTGGCGCTCGAGAACCTCATCGCCTTCAGCAAGCGCGACCGCGACGGGAAGGTGGACGCCTACCTGGTCGCCTACCTGCCCGACGAGGTGGTGGTGCTCTTCTTCCTCGGCGGCGAGCTGGTCAACGCGGCGGTGCTGACGTCGGCGGGCCGCACGACCGTGGCCCTCGGCGACGCCCTGCGCCGGATCGAGGCCGGGGCGGAGCGCGGGGAGATCGCGTTCCACGAGGCCGCGCCCGACCTGCTGGCCGCCATCTACGGCTCGTGCGCGCAGGCGCCGCTGGCCATCCAGATCGAGGCCAAGAGCCCGGACACGATCTTCGCCGCCCTGCTGGAGCGGCAGTGGTCCGGGCTGCTCGAGCTCATCTCGAACGGACGGGTGAACTACCTGACGGTGAGTGCCGGCAGGGTGGTCTCGGGCTTCTACGCCGCGCGGGGTCCGGACGAGCCGGCCCTGAGCTACGTCGCACGGCTGTTTACCTCGACGCCGCCGGAGCCGCTCCCCGCCATCGCGGTCAAGCTCTACGATCTGCCGCGGCCGTTGCCGGTCCAGGCGGCGCCCGCGCTCATCGCGATGTTCCGTAGCTACGTGTGGGACCTCACCGAGCTCATCGAGGGCGAGGCGCCGGGGGAAGGCACCAAGCGGGCCGAGCGGGTGCGCCAGCGTCTCGTGCCCAAGTACGACGTGCTGGCCTTCGTGGGCGGCCTGCGCGGCGCCGAGCGGCCGGACCCGGTCGTCGAGCCGGCCGCCCTCGCGGAGGGGGTCGCGGCCTGGACGCGGGAGTTGCTCTCCGAGCTGGAGGTGCTCGCGCCCCAGAGCGCGCCGCGGCTGGTGCGGCAGTCGGGTCGCGAGCACCGGTTCGCCCTCAACGCGGTGGGGTTCTTCGACAAGCTGCCATGGCGCGTCCAGTGGTGAAAGGCGGAACGCTGTTCGTGCTGAGCACCCCCATCGGTCATCTGGGGGATTTTTCTTTTCGGGGCCTGGAGGTGCTGCGGCGGGTGGCCGTGGTGGCCGCCGAGGACACGCGCCGGACCCGGCGGCTGCTCGGGCACTACGAGGTCGTCCGGGAAGTCGTGAGCCTGCACGCCCACAGCCAGGTCGAGGACATCGAGCGGCTGCTGGACCGCGTCGCGGCGGGCGAGGACGTCGCCTACGTGACCGACGCGGGCACGCCGGCCATCTCCGATCCGGGCGCGGCCCTGGTGGCCCGCGCCCACGAGCGGGGCGTCGGCGTGGTGCCCATCCCGGGGCCGGCGGCGGTCATCGCGGCCCTCGCCGCCGTGGGGCTCCCGGCCGACCGCTTCCTGTTCCTGGGGTTTCTGCCCCGGAAGGGCACGGCGCGCGCGGCGCTGCTGCAGCGCATCGCGGCGGAGAGCTGGACGACGGTCTGCTACGAGGCGGCGAACCGCACGACCGCCCTGCTCCGGGACCTGGTCGCGGCCTGCGGCGCCGACCGGCCGGCCGCGGTGGCCCGCGAGCTGACCAAGATCCACGAGGAGATCCGGCGCGGAACGGCTGGCCAGCTCGCCCAGTATTACGAGGAGCACCCCCCGCGCGGCGAGGTGACGGTGGTGGTCGGCGGCGCCCCTCGCGGAGCGGCCGAGCCCAGCCCCGCCGCGCCCGACGAGGACGAGGCGCGCGAGCTCGTGGCCGCCCTGCGGGCCGACGGCGGCGCGCCGGGTGCCATCGCCAAGGAGCTGGCCCAACGCCTAGGAATCTCCCGCCGCGACGCCTATCGCCTGCTGAGCCGGTGACTCCGTGGTCCCGCTGACCATCGGGCGGGTCCACTACGACGGCGGAGGGGACTGGTACGGCAATCCCTCCAGCCTGCCCAACCTGCTGCGCGCGATCCGCGAGCGCACGACCCTCCAGACGGCCGACCGGGAGCGGGTGGTGCGGCTCACCGACCCGGCGCTTCCCGACGTGCCTTACCTCTATATGACCGGACACGGCAACGTGCTCTGGTCGGCCGACGACGTGCGCTCGCTCCGCGCGCACCTGGAGGCCGGCGGGTTCCTGCACGCCGACGATTGCTACGGGATGGACAAGTCCATCCGTCGCGAGATCGCGAAGGCCTTCCCGGACCGGCCGTTCGCGGAGGTGCCGCTCACGCACCCCATCTACCACAACGTGTACGAGTTCCCGCACGGGATTCCGAAGATCCACGAGCACGACGGCCTGCCGGCGCAAGGCTTCGGCATCTTCTTCGGTCCGCGCCTCGCCCTCTACTACTCCTACCAGTCCGACCTCGGCGACGGGTGGGAGGATCCGGAGGTGCACCACGACCCGGCCCCGATCCGCGAGCAGGCGCTGCGGATGGGGGTGAACCTGTTCGTCTACGCCGTGACCGGGGGCGCCGGCCCGTGAGCGAGCTGCTGCAGGGCCTGTCCGCGCTGCGCGCCGTGGTGGCGCGGCGCCGCGGCGCCGCCCGGGTCCTCGGCGCGCTCGCGGCGGCGCTGGCCCTCATGGCGGCGGCGGCGCTGGCCGGCCGCGCCGGCCTGTTCTGGCGGCTCGGCTGGGTGCCGCTGGCGGTGTGGGCGGCCGCCTTGGGCCTCGTCGGCGAAGCGCTGTGGCGCGCCGCCCGGGGCCGGGCCGCGTCGCTCGCGGCACTGCGCGAGACGGCCGCACTGGTGGAGCGCGAGCAGGCCCTGCGCCGCGGCGCGCTGGTGGGCGCGGTCGACGTCGCCGGATCGGCGGGTCCGGCGGGTACGTCGGCGGCGCTGGTCGCGAGCGCGGTGCGCCGCCTGGCGCGGGTGCTGCCGGCCGCGGGCGGCGCCGCATGGGCGCCGGCGACGGTCCGCGACCTCGGGCGGCGGGTCGGCATCCGGGCCGCCGCCTGCGCGGTCGCCGCGGGGGTTGCCGCGGTCGGCTTCGTCGTGGCGGGCGACGCCGCGGCGCAGCTGGCGTCGCCGCTGCGGACCCTGCGCGCGTCGCTCGCGCCGAAGGTCGCGATCGTGGTGTCGCCCCGGGAGGTGCGGCGCGGCGGCACCGTGACCGTGGAGGCGCGCTCGAGCACGCCGGAGCGCATCCACCTGCACGTGCGCGAGACGGGCGACACGTGGCACGAGATCCCCGCCGCGGCGGCGGGCGCCGGCCGCGTCGCGGGCCGGCTCGCCGCGGTCACGGCGCCGACCTGGGTGTTCGCAACCGCGGGCCGCGGGGTGTCGGACACGGTGCGCGTGGGCGTCGTCGAGCCCGCCATGGTCACCGACTTCTCCGTCGAGGCGCACTACCCCGCGTACCTCGAGCGTCAGGACGAGACGCTGCCGTCGGACTCCGGCCAGGTGCTCGTGCCGATGGGGACGCTGCTGAGGATCCGCGGCGCCGCTTCCCGGCCGGTGCGAGCGGCGGCACTCGCCGACGGCCCGGAGCGAGTGGCGCTGGCGGCCTCGGGGCAGACGTTCCGCGGCGAGCTGGTGGTGCGGGGCACGGCGGCGTGGCGGCTCGCGCTGGCCGACGAGGGTGGCGAGCCGTTCCCGGAACCGCTGCCGGTCGTGAACGTGCGCGCCGTGCCCGACAGCGCGCCGGTCGTCGGCCTTCCGGTGCCGGGGTCCGACACCACCGCGCCGCTCGATCTCCGGCTCCCGCTGGTCGTGGACGCCCGCGACGACCACGCGCTCGGCCGCGTCGAGGTCGTGAGCTGGAAGGTGAGCCGCCTCGGCAACGCGGCCGGCCGCGTCGTGGACACGCTGCCGGGGGTGGCCGGCGCGGATCACGTGGTGCAGAGCCTCCTGCTGGACATCAACGGCCGCGGCCTGCTGCCGGGTGACACGCTGCGCCTGTTCGCGCGCGCGGTGGACCGGGCGAGCGTGCCGCACGTGGGCGTGAGTCGCGAGTACGCGATCCGCCTCCGCACGCTCGAGGAGGTCCGGGAGGCCGTGCGGGCCGGGGTGGACAGCCTGGCCGCGTCGGCGTCGGACCTCGCGGGCGACCAGGCGGCCCTCGGCCGTCGCACCGCCGACCTGGCGGCGCAGCGCAACCGGAGCGCGGACTCGGCGGGCGCGGAGCAGACGGCGCCGACCTCGCCGGCCGGGAGCGCGCCGCGCGCGGGCGCGCTGCCGTTCGAGCAGGCGCAGGAGGCCGGCCGGATCCGGGAGGAGCAGCAGCGGCTCGTGGCGCGCGCGGACTCGCTCCGCCAGGAGCTGGCGCAGGTGGCGCGGGCTTCGGAGGACGCCGGGCTCAACGATCCGGCGTGGCAGCAGCGGCTGCGGGAGCTGGACTCGCTCCTCACCCAGGCCATCACCCCCGAGATGGCCTCGCGGCTGGAGGAGCTGCGCCAGGCGCTGGAGCATCTCGACCCGCGGGCCGTGGAGCAGGCGCTCCGGCACCTGGCCGACGCGCAGCGCGATCTGAGGCGCGAGCTGGAGCGCAGCGCCGAGCTGTTCGAGCGCGCAGCGCTGGAGGGATCGATGGAGGCGTACGCGCAGCACGCCGACGAGCTGCGGCGCGCCGAGCAGCAGTGGGCCGCCCGCGCGCCGGAGCACCGGGGGAGCGACACGGCGGCCGCGGCCCGGGAGCAGCGCGCGCTGGACCGGCAGGCCGACACGCTGGGATCGGGCCTCGCCGCCCTGGGCCCGCGTCTGCGGCAGCGGGCCGACACCGCCACCGCCGCCGCCGTGGAGCGCGCGGCGCAGCAGGTCGCCGAGGCCTCGCGCCAGATGTCCGAGGCCGCCGGCTCGATGTCCGGCGGACAGCAGGACTCGGCGCAGCGGCAGGCCGAGGGCGCCGCGCGTGCCCTCCAGCCGGTGGCCGATTCGCTGCGCCAGCGCCGGCAGCAGATGTCGTCGGCGTGGCGCGCGCAGGTCGTGAAGCAGCTCCACGATGCGGAGGCGGAGACCGTCGCCCTGGCGCTCGAGGAGCAGCAGGCGGCCTCCGCCCTGCGGCGCGGCGAAGGCTCGGGGGAGATGGGCGGCCGCCAGTCGTCGCTCGAGCAGGGCGTGGACCAGCTCGCGCGCCAGCTCGCGCAGGCGTCCGGCTCCAACGCACTGGTCTCTCCGCGGCTGGGGGCGTCGCTCGGCCAGGCGCGCGCGCAGATCGAGCAGTCGCGGCGCGCGCTGGAGGGGCCGCGCGCCGACCCGGACCAGGCGGCGCAGGGCGCCGAGGCGGCGGCGCAGTCGCTGGCGGCCGCGGCGTTCCAGATCCGCCAGGCCGGACGGGACGTGGCCGGGTCCCAGTCGGGCTCGGGCCTGGCCGAGGCGCTGCAGCGGATGGCGGACCTGGCGGGGCGCCAGGGTGCACTGAACGACCAGCTGGGCGGGCTGCTGCCGATGCTCGGCGCCGGCGGGGCCCAGGAGGCGGTGCTCCTGCAGTTGCGGGCGCTCGCCGCGCGCCAGCGGGCCCTGGCCAACGAGCTGGAACGGCTCGGGGGCCTCGGTCTGCCCGGCCGTCCCGAGCAGCTCGCGCCCGAGGCGCGGCGCCTGGCCGACCAGCTCGAGTCGGGTCACTTCGACCGGGCGACCCTGGAGCGCCAGCAGCAGCTGTACCGCCACCTGCTCGATGCCGGGCGCACGATGCGCAACGACCAGGAGAACGATCCGGAGCGTCGCAGCGAGACGGCGCGCGAGCAGCCGGCCCACCTGCCGCCGGCCGTCGTCCCGCGCGAGGCGGCGCTCCGCTACCCGCCGCCCACGTGGGAGCAGCTCAAGGCGCTCTCCCCGGTCGAGCGGGCGATGGTCCTCGACTACTTCGAGCGGCTCAATGCACAGGATCGCTAGCCTCGCGGCCGGGCTCCTGGTGCTGCTGCCGGCGGGCGCCGCCGGCCAGACGGCGGTGATGCAGGCCCTGGACCTGGAGCAGCAGGGCTTCCTCGGCTCGGCGGCGGGGTTCTACGCGGCGGCGCTCCGCGCGGAGCCCAACAACCCCATCGCGCTGCTGGGCCTGGAGCGGGTGGGCCAGCAGGTGGGGTGGCGCGATTCGGCGGTGGCGTACGCGGAGCGTGCGATCGCGCGGGATTCGACCGACAACACGGCCCGCGGCGTCGAGGTGCGGGGGCTGCGGGCGCTGGGGCGAGACTCCCTGGCGGCGGCGGCGCTGGTGCGGTGGCTGGCGTCCGACCCGCGCAGCCCGCTGCCCTACCGCGAGTGGGCACAGCTCAGCCTCGCGGCGGGGCGCGTGGACGAGGCGCGCGCGGCGGTGGAGCGGGCGCGGGAGCGGTTCCGCAGCCCCGCGCTGCTCGCGCCGGAGATGGCACGCGTGGACGTCGCCACCGGCGACTGGATGCGGGCTGCCGCCGAGTGGCGGGCGGGGGTGACCGCCGAGCCGCAGGTGGCCGGGGCCGCCGCCTTCAGTCTCCGCCCGGCCCCGGCCGGCACGCGCGACGACATCCTCGCCACGCTGACGGCGCCGGGGGCCGGGGTGAGCGACGGCCGGCGGCTCGCCGCGGACCTGCTCCTGGGCTGGGACCAGGCCGCGCGGGCCTGGGCGCTGCTGCGCTCCGAGCTTCCGCCTCCCGGGCCGCTCGCGGCGGACGCGCTCCGCGCCTTCGCCGACCGGGCGCGCACCGTGGCGGGGCCTGCGGCGCAGCGCGCGGCGGCACAGGCGTACGAGATGCTGGCGCAGATCGAGCCGGCGGCGGCGGCGGTCGCGACGCGGGTGGAGAGTGCCCGGGCCTACGCGGCCGCGGGGGATGCCGCCGCGGCGCGGCGTCTGCTGCGTCCCCTGGCGACCGATCCGGAGGCCGATCCCGCGGACCGCTCGGCCGCCATCGCGGTGATGATCGAGCTGGCCGTGCGGGCCGGCGATCCGGGCGGAGCGGCGCAGCAGCTGGCGACGGACTCCGCCGCCCTCACCGGGTCGGAGCGGGAGGCGCTGGGCCGCCGCATCGCCCTCGGGTGGCTGCGGCGCGGCGAGGTGGACAGCGCCGGCGCCGCGATCGAGGACGACGGGTCGCTCGACGCCCTGGAGATCCGCGGCTGGGTCGAGCTGTGCCGCGGCCACCTGGCTGCCGCGCGGGACGCGCTGGCGGGCGCGGGCGCGGCGGGCGGGGAAGCGGACGGTGCCGCGGAGCGCGCCGCGACGGTCGCGCTGCTCGACGCGGTCGGGCGCGACACGCTGCCCGCGCTCGGCGCGGCGCTGCTGCTGGCGGTGCGCGGCGACTCCGCGGCGTCGTCGCGCGCCCTGGTGCCGATCGCGCGCCAGGTCGGCGGCGAAGGCGAGCCCGCGCTCCTCCTGTGGGCCGCGCGGCTCGCCGCCGCGGGCGGCGACGCGGCGGGCGCCGAGGCGCTGTGGCGTGAGGTCGCCGAGCGGTTCCCCGCCTCCGGGGTGGCTCCCGCGGCGGAGCTGGCGCTCGCCCGCGCACTCGAGCGGCGGGGGGACCTGCGCGGCGCCCGGGCGCGGCTCGAGGGCATGATCCTCGGCCATCCCCAGAGCGCCCTCGTGCCCGAGGCGCGCCGCGAGCTGGACCGGGTACGAGGGATGGTGCCGTGAAGCGGCGCGTGTTTCTCCGGGCGGTGGGCGGCGCCCTCGGCTGGCTGGCGGGCGCGCGGGCGGCCCGCGCGCTGCCGCCGGTCGCGGACGGGCGGGGCGGCGCCGCGCCGCGCGACGGCTCGCTGCTGCTGGTGCCGATGGACGACGCGCAGACCAACCACCTCAAGGCGTACGGCATCGCGTACGACGCGGTGCGGCGCGGCGGGCACACCGAGTGGCTGCTGAACTACCGGGGTGGCTCGTTCCTCGTGCCCGACGACGGCGCGGTCCGCCGCGCCACGACGCTGGCGGGCGTCGCGGTGGAGGGCGTGGACGACAGCCAGCTGCTGACCATCCGCGGCACGATCGAGCAGAACAACATGGACGCCGTCGTGCTGGAGCGCGCGCCGCGGGTCGCGATCTACGCGCCGCCGTTCGCGCCGCCGTGGGACGACGCGGTCACGATGGCGCTGCAGTACGCCGACATCCCGTTCACGCGCGTGTGGGATCCCGAGGTCCTGGGCGGCGGGCTCACGGCCTTCGACTGGCTGCACCTGCACCACGAGGACTTCACCGGCCAGGACTCCAAGTTCTACCTCACCTACGCCGGGGCGTCGTGGCTGAACGACATGGTCGCGGCCGACCAGGCCACGGCGCGGCAGCAGCGCTTCGCGACCGTGCCGGCCCTCAAGAAGGCCGTGGCGGAGCGACTCCGGTCCTACGTCGAGAACGGGGGCTTCCTGTTCGCGATGTGCACCGCCACGGAGACGCTGGAGCTGGCGCTGGCGGCGCACGACGTGGACATCGCGGCCGCCTTCGCCGACGGCACGCCGATGGACCCGGACGCCGACGCCAAGCTCGACTGGTCGCGCGCGATGGCGTGCCGGGACGCGCACCTGGAGCAGAACCCCGCGATCCCGGTCTTCTCCGATATCGACGGCCACCAGGTCAACAACCCGGCGCTGCGCCAGCCGCTCGGCGCCTTCGAGCTGTTCAACTTCAGCGCCAAGATCGATCCCGCGTACACGATGCTGGTCCAGTGCCACCGGCAGGTGATCCCGGATTTCTACGGCGTCACCACGAGCTTCACGCGCCGCACCCTCAAGCCCGCCGACGTCGTGCTGGCCGAGGAGCCGGGGGCGCCGTGGGTGAAGTACATTCATGGCGACCTCGGCAGGGGGACCTGGACGTACCTCGGCGGGCACGACCCCGAAGACCCGCAGCACCAGATCGGCGCGCCGCCCACCGACCTGTCGCTGCACCCCACGTCCCCGGGCTACCGGCTGATCCTGAACAACGTGCTGTTTCCGGCCGCCAGGAAGCGCGAACTCAAGACGTGACCGCGCCGGACGAAAGCGGACGGGTAGCGGAGGCGTCCGCCGCGCCGCCCGCTCGATCCGGCCCGGGCCCGCGTGCCACCGGCGGGCGGCTCGGCGCCGCCGCCCGCGAGGCGATCGCGCAGGCGATCGCCTCGGCCGGCGGCCGCGAGGTGTCGTTCGTCGCCGACCTGGCGCCCGACGGCACCGTGGTCCGCGCGGAGCCGGTGGCGCGCGGCACGGTGGACTCGGTGCTCGCCCTGCCGGGGGTGGCGGCGCGCGGCCAGATGGTGCTGCACAACCACCCCAGCGGGCTCCTCGAGCCGTCCAACGCCGACCTCGACGTGGCGGTGCGCCTCCACGACGGCGGCGTGGGCTTCGGGATCGTGGACAACGGGGCCACGGCGCTGTACGTCGTGGTGGAGGTCCCCAAGCCGCGCACCACGGAGGCGCTGGACCCGGTGGCGGTCGCGGCGCTGCTCGCGCCCGGCGGCCCCGTCGCGGGCGCGCTCGGCTTCCACGAGGACCGCCAGAGCCAGCGCGACATGGCCGCCTACGTGGCCGACACCTACAACGAGGGCGGGGTGGCGCTGCTCGAGGCCGGCACCGGCGTCGGGAAGAGCTTCGCCTACCTGGTGCCCGCCATCCAGTGGGCCGTGGCGAACGGCGAGCGCACCATCGTCTCGACCAACACGATCAACCTGCAGGAGCAGCTGGTGGGGAAGGACCTGCCGCTGCTGGGGCGCGCGCTGGGGACCGCGGACCGCCCGGTGCGCTTCGCGCTGCTCAAGGGTTGGCGCAACTACGTGTGCCTGAGCCGGCTCGAGCAGGCGGCGCGCAGCGTGGGCACGCTGCTCGAGCCCGACCGCCGCGACGAGCTGGAGGCCATCGGGAAATGGGCCTCGCACACCGCCGACGGCAGCCTGTCGGACCTCAGCTTCACGCCCAGCCCGGAGCTGTGGGACGAGGTGGCGGCCGAGTCGGACCTGTGCACCCGGCTGCGGTGCCCGCATTTCGAGCGGTGCTTCGTGTTCGCGTCCCGCCGCGCGGCGGCGGACGCGGACGTGGTGGTCGTGAACCACCACCTCCTGGCCAGCGACCTGGCGGTGCGCGGCGCGGCGGGCAACTGGCTGGAAGCGGCCGTGCTGCCGCCGTACCGGCGGGTCGTGGTGGACGAGGCGCACCACCTCGAGGATACGGCCGGCGAGCACCTGGGGGCGCAGGTCACCTCCCGCGGCGTCGAGCGGCTGCTGTCCAGGCTCGAGCGCGGCAGCCGCGGCGTGCTGCCCGCGCTGCGGGGCGCGCTCGCCACGGACGCCGGCGAGCTGCTGCGCGAGGCGGCGACGGAGGTGCTCGAGGCCCGGGTCGCGCCCGCGCTCGCCGACGCGCGCCGCACCGCGGAGGCGCTGTTCCGGCTGCTCGACGCCTTCCTCGCCGGCCGCACGGACAACGTCGTGCGGCTCGCGGACGACTTCGCCGACGATCCCGTCTGGACGGCCGGTCTCGGCGACGCGCTCGACGGGCTCGGCGGCGCGCTCGGCCTGCTGCGGGAAGCGCTGCTGGCGCTGACGGACCGGCTCGCCGGCGAGGCCGAGCCGTCGGACCGCATCCAGTCGCTGCTGGGCGAGCTCAAGGGCATCGCCGGCCGCCTCGAGGGCGCGCGGGACGCACTCCGCACCGCGCTGCGGCCGCCGCCGGGCGCGTCGCTGGTGCGGTGGATCGAGCGCCGCGGCGGCACGCACGTGGCGCTGGCGGCGGTGCCGCTCGAGCTCGCGCCGATCCTCAGGGAGCTGCTGTTCGACCGCGTCGAGACCGTGGTGCTGACCAGCGCGACCCTGGCGACCAGCGGGTCGTTCGAGTTCCTGGCGGGACGGCTGGGGATCGACCGGCCGCCGGCGTGCGCCGGCGCGCGCGAGGTGCTCCCCTCGCCGTTCAACTACCGCGACCAGTGCCTGTTCGCCATTCCCGACGACGTCCCCGAGCCGCGCGACGACGTGGAGGCCCACGGCGCCCGGGTGGCCGAGATCGCGGCGGACCTCGCGCGCGCCTCCGACGGCGGCCTGTTCGTGCTGTTCACCAGCCACCGCGCGCTGCGCGAGACCGCGGCTGCGCTCCGGCGCCGCGCCGACGTGGCGGGCCGCTGGCCCCTGCTGGTCCAGGGCGATGCGCCCCGCGACCAGCTGCTGCGCCGGTTTCGCGACGCCGGCTCGGCGATCCTGCTCGGCACCGACTCGTTCTGGGAGGGCGTGGACGTGCCCGGCTTCGCCCTGCGCGCGCTGCTCCTGGCCAAGCTCCCGTTCCGCGTGCCCACCGAGCCGCTCACCGCCGCGCGGTGCGAGGTGATCCAGGCCGCGGGCGGCGACCCGTTCAACGAGTACCTGGTGCCGCTCGCGGGGCTCAAGCTCAAGCAGGGGTTCGGGCGGCTGATCCGCTCGCGGAGCGACGTGGGCGTGGTGGTGCTGCTGGATCCCCGGGTGTTGCGCAAGCGGTACGGGGGGGCGTTGCTGGAGGGGCTGCCGGAGGCGGCGCGGGTGATTGGGCCGTGGGACCAGTTGAGAGGTGAGATCGAGGAGTTCTTTGAGCTGCATGGTGTGGAGGGCGTGAGAGGTGAGAGGTGAGAAGGGAAAGTGAGGGGGGAGAAGTGCGAGGGGACAGTGAGAGGTGAGAAGTGAGAGGCGGTGATGCGTGAGAGGGCGGGGTCGGCGACTTCTCACGCCTTTCGCGTCTCACCTCTCACGTCGTTGCTTCTGACCCCTCACCTGAACCGCTCACGTCGTTGCTTCTCACTTCTCACCTGAACCTCTCACCCCTCACCGCTCACTGCTCTCGCTTCCAGCCGTGAGGGGTGAGACGTGAAACGACCCGGCAAGATCGTCTGTGTGGGCCGCAACTACCCCGCGCACGCCGCGGAGCTCGGCAATGCGGTGCCCGCTCGGCCGCTGCTGTTTCTCAAGCCGCCGTCGGCCGTCATCGGCGACGGCGAGGCGATCGTCCTGCCGGACGCGTCGCGCCAGGTCGAGCACGAAGGCGAGATCGGGGTGGTGATCGGGTCGCGGCTGTGCCGGGGGAGCCCGGCCGCGGCGCGCGCCGCCATCGCCGGCGTGACCTGCGTCAACGACGTGACGGCGCGCGATCTCCAGAACGCCGACGGCCAGTGGACCCGCGCCAAGGGATTTGACACCTTCTGCCCGGTCGGCCCGCGGCTGCTCGTGGTGGCGGCGGACTTCGACCTGGCGGGCCTCGAGGTGCGGTGCCGCGTCAACGGCGTCGAGCGTCAGCGGGGCCGCTCGGCCGAGATGGTCTTCGGCATCGCGGATCTCGTCGCCTACATCTCGCAGGTGATGACACTCGAGCCGGGCGACCTCGTCGCCACCGGCACGCCGGGCGGCGTGGGCCCGCTGGCCGACGGCGACGTCGTCGAGGTGGAGGTCGGGGGCGTGGGGGTGCTGCGGAACCCGGTCAGGTCCGCGGTGCGCTAGCCGCGCCGGGCGCCGGCGCGTCGAGCGCCGCGCGGACCGCGCCCAGCAGCTCCGGGATCGTCCACGGCTTGGTGAGGAACGGGAACCCGGGCTCCATCTCCTCCCGCTCGTCTCCCCGGCCCGGGTAGCCGCTGGTGAACAGCACCCGCACGTGGCGGCCGCGCTCCCGCAGCTCGCGGATCAGCTCGTTCCCCCCGAGCCGCGGCATCACCACGTCCGTGATGACCAGGTCCACGCGCGGCTCGTGCTCCAGGAGGTCGATCGCGTCGCGGCCGTCCCCCGCCGTGAGGACGCGGTAGCCGGACTTGGCGAGCACCCGCGTCGCGGCGCGCCGGAGGGCCGGCTCGTCCTCGACCAGGAGGATCGTCTCGCCCGCGCTGGCCCCCGCGCGCGCGGGCTCCTCGGCCGCCGCCGGCGCCACGGCCCCCTCGACCACGGGCAGATAGACGGTCACCGTGGTGCCGGAGCCGGCGCGGCTCGCCACGTCCACGTATCCCTGGTGCTGCTTCACCAGCCCGTACACCATTGACATCCCGAGCCCCGTGCCCACGCCCACCGGCTTGGTGGTGAAGAAGGGCTCGAACACCTTGCGCAGCGTGTCCGTGTCCATGCCGGCCCCGGTGTCCCGGACCGACAGCACGACGTAGTCGCCCGGGCGCGTCCCGGCGTGGCTCTGGGTGAAGTCCTCGTCCATGGTCGTGCGCGCGGTGGCGATCGTGAGGGTGCCGCCACCCGGCATCGCGTCGCGCGCGTTGGTGACCAGGTTCATCACGATCTGCTCCACCGCCCCCGGGTCGGCGTGAATCCGCGCCTGGGCGGCGCCCAGCGCGAGCGTCAGCTCGATGCTCTCCGGGATCAGGCGGCGCACCACCCGCCCGAAGTCCGCGAGCAGCTCGTCCACCGCCAGGGTCTGGTACTCGAGCGTCTTGCGGCGGCTGAACGCGAGCAGCTTGGCGGTGAGGGTCGCGCCGTGGCCGGCCGCGGTGCGGATGGTCTCGAGGTCGTCGCGGAGCGCCGAATCCGCCGGCAGCTCACCCCCCATCAACTCGGCCGTGGTCAGGATGGTGCTGAGCAGGTTGTTGAAGTCGTGCGCCATCCCGCCCGCGAGCTGGCCGACCGCCTCCATCTTCTGCGCCTGGCGCAGCTGGCGCTCGAGGTCGGTGCGCTCACTCACGTCGGTGGCGATCACCAGCCGGGTCGACGTCCCCCCGACGTCCATGGCGTGGGCGACCACGTCCACCTCGAACACGGTGCCGTCCTTGCGCCGGTGCCGGAACCGCCCCCGGCGCACCCCGTCGGCGGCGGGCGCCGCGAAGTGCTCCATCAGCGCCGGCACGTCTTCGGCCGGCCGGAGCTCGACCACGGTCATCCGCTGGAACTCCTCGCGCGTGAAGCCGTACTGGCGGATCGCCGCCTCGTTGACCGCCAGAAACCGCAGCGTCACGGGGTCGAACAGATACAACGGCGTCGGATTGGCGTCGAACAGGAGGCGGTAGCGCTCCTCGGAGTCGCGCAGGGCCTGCTCGGCCGCCCGCCGCGGTCCCGCGTCGGCGTGGCCGGCGACGGCGGCCGCGCCGAGGGGGCGGACGATCAGCCGCCAGGCGAGCCCCGCCGCCACGGTCGCGACGATGGCGGCGTCGATCGCGGCGACGGCGAGGGCGGAGGCGTGCGGCAGCAGGTACGGCACGGCGAACGTGACCGCGAGAACGGCCGCCACGAGCGCCGCGAAGGCGCGGGCGAGCGGGGGTGGCCGGGTCGCGTCTGCCTCTGGAGCCATGGGTGATCGCCGCAAGGCTGGTGGCAATGCGACGCCAAGATGCGGTAATTGCAGGGGTCCGCGCAAGCGCCGCGGACGACCGGGTTTTGGGTTGCGGCTCGAGGCCGTACATTTGCAGAGCAGCGGGGTATCAAGGTCTGCGCGGCCGGGGCGCGTGGGAGCGTCAGCCGGCCGCCCCCGCAGCCGACCTTCGCGGGACGGGGAGACGACTCGTGGCGCACATCGCCAGGCGCGTGGGGATGTTTCCGGGTTATCCGCTGGCTCACATTCCGCGCCTGAAGCGCGAGCTGATCGCCAGGGGCGTGGACGTGATCGACGTGGGCGCGGGCGACCCCGTCGAGCCGCCGCCGGCGCTCGCGCTCGAGGCGCTGACCGATGCGCTGCGCGACCCGGCGATGCACAAGTACGGCTTCCAGCTCGGCCTGCCGGCGTTCCGCGAGGCGGTGGTGCGGTACCACCGGCGCCGCTTCGGCACGGCGTTCGACCCGATGACGGAGGTGCTGCCGCTCCTCGGCTCGAAGGAGGGCCTGGCCCACTTCGCGCTGGCCACCACGAATCCCGGTGACGTCGTCGTGGTGCCGGAGCCGGGCTACCAGTGCTACATCGGCGGGGCCATCGCGTCGGGTGGCCAGGCGCACGTCGCGCCCCTGCGCGCGGACGCGGACTTCCTGGTCGAGCTGGGCGAGCTGCCGCGCGACGTGCTGCGCCGCGTGAGCCTGGTCTACCTGAACTATCCCAACAACCCGACGGCAGCGGTCGCGCCGCTCGACTACCTGGAGCGGACGGTGGCGGTGTGCCGCGAGCACGGCATCGTCCTGGCGTACGACAACCCCTACGTCGAGATCACCTACGACGGATACCGGGCGCCGAGCATCTTCGAGATCGAGGGCGCGCGCGAGGTGGCGGTCGAGTTCCACTCGTGCTCGAAGACCTTCACGATGACGGGATGGCGGCTGGGCTGGGCGGTGGGCGGCCGCGAGCTGATCGGGGCCCTGACGACCGTGAAGTCGTATCACGACACCGGGCCGTTCCTCGCGGTCCAGAAGGCGGCGGTCCCGGTTCTGGACCAGGCCGAGGCGGTGGCGCGCGAGGCGGTGGCGCGGTTCGCGGCGCGGCGCGACGCCGCCGTGAAGGCGCTGACCGCGGCCGGCTTCGAGGTCGCCCCGCCGCGGGCCACCCTGTACCTGTGGGTCCCGCTGCCCGAGGGGCTCAAGTCGGCGGAGTTCGCGCGGATGGCGATGGAGGAGGAAGGCGTGATCGTGATGCCAGGCAGCGGGTTCGGCGCGTCGGGCGAGGGGTACTTCCGGGTCGCGCTCACCGTCGGCGAGGAACGGCTCGTCGAGGCGGCGGAGCGGATGGGTCGGGTGCTTGCGCGAGCGTAAAGCGTTCACGCTCCCCACGGGCGGCGCGTGGCCGCGGTGGTGGCTGGTCGCGTCCATCGCGGCGCACTTCGTGGTGCTCACGGCGCTGGTGGAATCGAGCATGTCGTGGCACCTCGGGGGCCCGGCGTCCCGCGGGCGGCTGGTGCTCACCGGCGCCGAGCCGGGCGACAGCACCCGGCGGATCGTCCTCTACCTGCCCTCGGCACCCGCCCGGCGCGGCGCGGGTGAGGGCGAGGCGGCCGGCCGCGCCACCGCGGTGACGGCGCCCGCCGTGCTCGCGCCGCCCGCAGCGGCCGACAGCGGCATGCCGGCCGCGAGGACCGGCGCCGGCGGTCGCGACACCGCCGTGGTGGCGGTCGCCAGGCCGCGGTCCGGGTCGGGGCGCGGCGTCCGGGGCGTCATCAACTACACGCCGCAGTTCGGCGACGGGCGTCCCTGGGTGGATCCGGAGACGGGAACGGGAGCGGGAGCGGGGACGGCGAGCCGGGAGATCCGCATCGACTCGGCCGTGGCGGTGCGGATGCGGCAGCTGGCGGACTCGATGGAGAAGAACCCGTCGCCCGACCCCAACGCCGACCCTTACGTGTCGAAGCCCTGGACCTTCCGCGTCGGCGGCAAGACATACGGAATCGATTCCAAGGGCATCCACCTGGGCGACTTCACGATCCCGACGGCGGTGCTGGCGTTCCTCTCGACGCCGCAGGGCAACATCGACCAAGCGCGCGCGAACCAGGCCTACATGGCGATGCGGGCCGACATCCTGCGGGCGGCGGCGCGCGCGCAGACGGAGGAGGACTTCCGCGAGGCGGTGCGGGAGATCCGGGCGCGCAAGGAGAAGGAGCACGAGCAGCAGCACCAGCCACCCCAGCCAGCCAGCCCGCAGCCGGCGCAGCCGTGAAGCTCGTCGACACCGACGACACGGTGCTCATCGTGACGGGCATCGACGTGCCCGCCGAGATGAACGACCGCCCGCTCGCCTATCGGCTCAAGGCCGAGATCGACCGGAGGGGCGGAGGCCGGCCGTTCCGCTCGGGGCTGGTGGTGTCCGACGCCTGGTTCGCCCAGAACCGGATCTTCCACCTCTGCCCGGTCGTCGCGGTGGGAGGCCCCGGCGTGAACGCCCTGGCGGCGAGCCTGGTGAACGAGCTGCCGATCCTGGTCAAGCGCGAGGA
>DATJUT010000014.1 GCA_035502185.1 Gemmatimonadales bacterium | reverse complement strand
GCCGCTCGTGGTGCTGAGCCATCGGCTGTGGCTCGAGCGGTTTCACGGCGACCCGCGCGTCCTCGGGCGCAGCCTGACGATGAGCGGCGAGCCGTTCACCGTGGTGGGCGTCATGCCCGAGGGCTTCGCCGACCCGATCGCAGGCCGTGGCGTCGAAGCCTGGATCCCGCTCGACCTCACGACCGGCCACGACCTGTCGAACATCTCGAATCACTGGCTGACGCTGGTCGGGCGGCTGCGCCCGGGCGTGTCGGTCGCGCAGGCGCAGGCCGAGCTCGACATGATGACGGAGCGGCTCACCGAGCCCTATCCGATGCAACGCGACAACCGGACGCACCTCGTACCGCTCAAGGAAGACGTGGTGGGCTCGGCCGGCCGGTCACTCGACCTGATGCTCGGCGCGGTCGGGCTGGTGCTGCTGCTGGTGTGCGTGAACGTCGCCGGCTTGCAGCTGGTGCGCGCCTCGGAGCGCTCGGGCGAGTTCGCCGTGCGCTCGGCGCTGGGCGCCGGGCGCGCCCGGCTGGTGCGCCAGCTGCTCACCGAGAGCCTGGTGCTCGCCGCCGCCGGAGCGGTGGCGGGGCTGGTGGTCGGACGACTCGCCATGCAGGCGCTGGTCACGCTCGGCGCGTCGTCCATTCCGCGGCTGGCCGGCCTCGGCCTGGACGTCCCGGTGCTGGTCTTCGCGATGCTCATCGCGACGGCGAGCGCCATCGTCTTCGGCCTGGTGCCGGCGTGGCGCGCGAGCCAGACCGACCCGGCCGACGTGCTGCGCGGCAGCGGACGCGCCAACAGCGGCGACCGCGCGACCGGGCGCCTCCGCAGCGGACTGGTCGTGGTGCAGGTGGCGCTGGCCTTCGTGCTGCTCGCCGGCGCGGGCCTGCTGCTCATGAGCTTCCACGCCGTGAGCGACATGCCGCTCGGGATCAAGCCGGACGGGGTGCTGACGTTCCGTGTGCACTTGCCCGAGGCACGCTACGACTCGACGGGCCGGGCGCGGTTCTACACGGACTTCGAGCACCAGATCGAGGCGCTTCCCGGCGTGAAGGCGGCGGGCGGCGTGTCCTACCTCCCCGCCGCCGGGCCCTACCACAGCTGGGGTCTCGAGGTGCTCAGCGGTCCCCTCGTCGGCCGCAAGGACAGGTACTTCCAGGCGCAGAACCGGGTGGTGGGGCCGCACTACTTCCGCGCGGCCGGCATCCCGATCCTCGCGGGCCGCGGGTTCGGCGACGAGGACGTGGCCGGGGCGCCGGACCGCGTCGTCGTCAGCAAGTCGGTCGCCGACGCCGCGTTCCCCGGTGTGGACCCGCTCGGGCAGCAGCTCCGGACCGGCGGCCGGACGAGCACGATCGTGGGCGTGGTGCCCGACGTCGCCGTCAACGCCGAGGGAGACCTCTCGCCGTACGTCTATCATGCGCACGCGCAGTTCGCCGGTGACCGCAACTGGGCGCTGTTCGAGGTCGTCTCGGCGAGCGCGGCGCCCACGATCCTGCTGCCTGCCGTCCGGGCTTTGCTCGCCCGGATGGATCCACTGCTGGTGCTGGACCAGCCCGCGCCCTTGTCGGATGTGATCGGCCGCGGGACCGCGCAGCGGAGATTCACCCTGCTGCTCCTCGTGGCCTTCGCCGGCACGGCGCTCGTGCTCGCCGCGCTCGGCATCTTCGGCGTGCTCTCCTACGTGGTCCGGCTGCGGGGTACGGAATTCGGCATCCGCATCGCGCTCGGGGCGAGCCCGGCGGCCATCCTCGCCACGGTCATGCGGCAGGGGGCCATCGTGATCGGCGGGGGGATCGCCATCGGCGTGGTGGGCGCGGCGACCTTCTCCCGCGTCGTCGCGTCGCTGGTCTTCCATGTGAGCCCGCTCGATCCGCGCGCCCTGCTCGGCGCCGGCCTCGTGCTCGCCGTGTTCGGCGGCGCGGCGGCCTACCTGCCTGCCCGCCGCGCGGCCGCGGCGGATCCCCGGAGCGCGCTGCAGTAGGCGACGGGGCGGCGCCGTCGTGATGGCTCGGAGCGCATCCCTCAGGCCCAGATCGCCAGCACGGCCTCCGCCTGGCGGAAGCCGGCGGCTTCTCTGGTCTCGTCGGGCTGCGCGCGGCCCTCGTCGAGGGCGTGCCGGAGGCGCACCACCGTCTCGTGGCCCGTGGGGAGCGGCGTGGTCCCGCTCTCCGGATTGGCGATCGAGAAGTCGAGCCCGGCGTCGGTCGCGATCCTCAGGTACGCCTTCTCCAGGTCGCCGCGGATGTGCTTCGGCGTGCCCCAGGCGAAGTTGGAGAGCCCGACCGAGACGTGCGCCCCCGCCAGGTCCCGGTCCGCGCGGATCAGCCTCATCGCGTCGAGGCCCATGTTCACCAGCCCGTAGGTGTCGGCGCCGACGGGCGCGAGGCCGGGATCGAGCAGGATCTGGTCGGTCCGCCTTCCGGCCCGCGCCGCGAGCAGCTCGACGAAGTGCCTCGCCGAGGCGTGCACGTCCTCGGGGCTGAAGCACTGCGACGTGCCGCCTTCGACGAACCGCTCCGACACCACCACGATCACCATCGCGTCGTAGCTCTTCACCAGCTCGATCATCTCGTCGAGCCGCTCGCGCGAGGCGGCGATGGAGTTGACGATCGGCGGCTTCCCGCCCGCCCGCTTCCGGTCGTAGTGCTCCAGCGCCACGCGCTGGTAGTCGATGGACGGGTTGTCGATGCACAGCGGCAGGGGCGAAACCTCCTGCAGGGCCGGGATCAGGTCCGGGAGGAAGGCGAGCATCTCCGCCGGCCGGACCTGGATCTGCTGCGTGCCGTCGATGTTCACGTCGAGCCACTCGCAGCCCAGCGCGGTCTGCCCCCTGGCCAGCGCCTGGTACCCTTCGAGGCTGCGTGCGGCGAACGCCTTGCGGGCCCGCCCGTAGGCGTTGTTGATGAGGTCGCCGATGATGTGGAGGTGGGTCTCAGCCATGGGGACGGGCCGCGGCAGGGGATTGGGGGTTGGGGTTTGGGGGTTGGGGTTGTCCTCGCAACTCGGCGTCTCGCAACTGGGCGTCTCGCAACTCGGCGTCTCGCAGCCCGGCGTCTCGCAACTCGGAACTGGGTGTGGTGTGCGGGGTGGCCGGGTGTGGGGGTGCGGCGTGTGTGTCCGCGCGCAGCGCAGAGTGATCCCGGCCCAGCCAGTTGTTGGCCCAGCTCGAGGTGCCCCGCAGCGCCTGGTTCTGCAGCACGGGCGCGTGGTCCAGGAGCGCCAGCTCGGTGCCGGCCGCCTTGAGCCGCTCGTACGCGCGGAGCCAGATGCACTCGCCGTAGCCGTCCACCTCGCAGCGCCCCTCCCGGGTGCCGCCGCACGGGCCGTTGCGCTGGTTCTTCGCGCACTGCGACTCGGGGCACAGGAACGCGACGTCCGGCAGCGAGCAGTCGCCGCAGTCCTTGCAGCGGAACAGCGCGGCCTTGGTGGCGCGCTCCAGCACCCGGAGGGGCGGCGGGCCCTGCGCGGGATCGCGCGAGCGGGCGACGAGCTTCGCGCCCCAGCGGCTCAGCAGCCGGCCGGGCGTGAACATCAGCGCGTGGGTCCACCGCGAGAACGCGTACAGGAGGCCGGCGCGCCGGCCGCGGGCCTTCCGGACCGGGCGTGCCGCGGGCCGCTCGCCCGCGCGCGCCGCCGTCTCCGCGGCCGGCCGTGCCCCGCCCGCTGTGGCCCCCCCGGCCTCCACCTCGTCCGGGTAGGCGAAGAACTCGCCCGGCCGCCCGAAGGCGATCTCGCGGGCGAACGCTTTCCAGTCGTCGGAACCGAACGTGCGCTCGATCTCCAGCACGCGCTCCACGGTGGCGAGGTCGTGGATCCCGCCCAGGTACGCGCCGCGGTAGCCGAGCCCGCGGAAGATCGCCATCTGGCGGGCGGCGAACTCCCGGAAGAAGGCCTTGCCGCCGTCCGGCGAGCGGCCGTGCCGCTCGCACAGCTCCAGCAGCGCCGGCGTCACCACGATGCCCGCGACCCGCCCGGCGGCGAACAGGCGCGCGGCGCGCGCCGTGAGCACGTACACGTTCCCCACCAGCGGCGTGTGCCCGATGCCGTGACCGTCCATCCACCGCTTCAGCTCGCGCGCCTTGCGGGCGTCGAACCCCACCTGGTTGATGATGAAGTGCGCGCCGCACTCGATCTTCTTGGCGAGCTTGAGGTACTGCGGGACGACCTCGCCCTCGCGCAGCTTGGTGTTGCTCGTCACCGCCCCGATGCAGAACGACGTCTTGAGGTGCTTGTCGTCGAACCCGCGGTTCATCCGGTCGAGCATCGCGATCAGGCCCACGGAGTCGAGGTCGAACACGGGCTTGGCCCGGCCGCCGCTCCCGCCGACGGGGTAGTCGCCCGTCATCGCCAGCACGTTGTGGAAGCCCTCGCTGTCGAGCTGCCACGCCGCGCTCTCGAGCGCGTTGCGGTTGAGGTCCTTGCAGGTGAGGTGGATGACCACTTCCTTGCCGGCGTACAGGATCGGCTTGCCGAGCGCCTGCGGATGGAGCTGCGGGTTGCCGCCCGCGTTGTCGGTGATGGAGATCCAGTCCACCTCGGGCCGGTCCACCAGCTGGGTGGCGAGCGCGCGCACCCGCACGGCGGTGGCCTCCGACATCGAGCCGCGGATCGAGACCAGCTCGACGCCCACGAGGAACCGTGCCCCCTCGAGCTGCTCCCGCAGCGTGTCCACCGCGGCCTAGCGCGCGGCGGCGGCGGGCCGCCGGTTGAACTCGTCGACCACCTTGCGGATGGCGGCCGTGTGCGCCGGCGTGCTGCCGCAGCACGAGCCGACGATGCCCGCGCCCGCCGCCAGCACCTCGGCCACCCCGGCCGCCATCTCGGCCGGCGTCTGCTTGTAGACCGCGCGGCCGTGCTCGAGCACCGGGTTGCCGGCGTTGGGCTGCCCCATCGTGGGCAGCCCGACCTGCGCCCGGTAGCTCCGCAGCACCGCGGCCACGGCCGCCATGTCGATGCCCGTGCCGCAGTTGAGAGCCACGATGTGCGCGCCGCGCTCGGCGGCGAACGCGGCCGCCCGCTCCGGCAGCACGCCCATCATCGTGACGTAGAACGTCCCGTCGGCCGAGCGGTCGTAGGCGAGCGAGGCGATGATCGACTTCGCGCGCGCCGCGCGCGCGGCGTCGATCCCCAGGCCCAGCTCCTCGAGCGACGTCTGGGTCTCGACGATCAGCGCGTCGGCGCCCGCCTCGACCAGCGCGGCCGCCTGCTCCTCGTACGCCTCGCGGGCGCTCGCCAGGGGCAGGTCGCCCACCGGCTCGAGGATCCCGCCCAGCGGCCCGAGGTCCCCGATCACCCAGCCCGGGCGGCCGGCCAGCGCCTCGCGCGCCAGCCGCACCCCGTACTGGTTGATGGCGCGCGCCAGCTCGGCGTGGCCGTGGCGCGCCAGCATCAGGCGGCTCGCCCCGAACGTGTTGGTGAGGAGGCAGTCGGCGCCGGCGTCGGCGTAGCGCCGCTGGATGGCCAGCACCCGGTCGGGATGGAGGAGGTTCCACGCCTCGCCGCAGCCGCCGGCCTCGAGCCCGGCGGCCATCAGCTCGGTCCCCATGGCGCCGTCCGCGACCAGGCGCCGCTCGAGGACCGCTTCGTGGAGGAGCTTCATCGCGGGCGCGCGAGGGCCGGCGGGCTCAGCCGGCCGCCGCTTCCAGCTCCCGCCGCACGCGCTCGGCCACCTCCGCGGCGGTGCCGGTCCGCTCCAGCGTCTCGCCCCAGCGCCACTCGCCGAGGTAGGCGTCCGTCCCGGTGAGGCCCTGCGCCGTCGCGGCCTGGTCGATCCGCGCCACGAACCGCGGGGACAACTCGATCTTCACCTCGTCGAAGTCGTCCCACGCCTTCACCTGCGAGGGGATGTCCTGCCAGTAGAGGACCTGGTACGACGCCATCGCGCCCTCAGCGGCGCGCGCGCGGCCGCGGACGGCGGCGCCGGCGTGGCGCGCTCACGCCCTGGCCGCCTTCTCGCGCACCAGCCGCAGGAATAGGTCCACGGCGCTCGAGGCGTCGGCCCCGTAGCCGTCGGCGCCGATCTCCTCGGCGTACATCTGGCTGATCGGCGCGCCGCCGATCGCCATCTTGACGTGGCCCAGGCCCCGCTCCCGGTAGCCGTCGATCACCGTCTTCATGTAGGTCATCGTCGTCGTCAGCAGCGCGCTCATCCCGATGATGTCCGGCTTGAACTGCTCCGTGGCCGCCAGGAACTTCTCGATGCTCTGGTCCACGCCGATGTCGTGCACCTCGAACCCCGCGCCCTCGGCCATCATGCACACCAGGTTCTTGCCGATGTCGTGCAGGTCGCCGCGCACCGTCCCCATCAGCAGCACCCCCGCCGGCTCGACGACCGAGTCCTTGGCCGTCAGCAGCGGCTTGAGGACCGCCATCCCGGCCTTCATCGCCCGCGCCGCGATCAGCACCTCGGGCACGTACAGGATGTTGTGCTTGAAGTCCTCCCCCACCACGCTCATCCCCGCGATGAGGCCCTCGGACAGCACCTCCTGCACGCTCCGCCCCTCGGCCAGCGCCTCCTTCGTCATCCGCTCCACGTCGGCGGCCTTGCCCTCGTAGAGGCACTGGTTCATCACCGCGTAGTCCGGCATCCCCGCTCCCTCAGGCGTGCGCCGGCGCCGCGCGCCGGCTGCCGTTGAACTGCTCGAGCGCCTGTTGCATCGCGACGATGTTCGCCTTCGGCATCCCCGGGCTGGTGCCGCCGCCCACCGACAGGATGATCCCCTCGCCGCCGCTCTTCTCCAGCACCTCCAGCGTCGCGGCCCGCACCTCCTCGGGCGTGCCGCGCACCCCCACCTCGAGCGGGTTCACGTTGCCCATCAGGCACATCCGGTCGCCCACCCGCGCCTTCACCTCCGCGATGTCCGTCTGCTTGCCCCAGTTCAGCACGTCGAACCCGCAGTCGGGCAGGTGGTCGAGGCACGCGTTGACGTCGGCGTCGTTGTGGTAGACCTTCACCCAGTCCTTCGGGAACGCGTCGCAGATCCGCTTCAGGCACGGGTGCGCGAACTCGAGGTAGTGCTCCTCGTTCACGAACCCCACGATGTCGTCGAGGATGAAGATCCCCTCGACCGACGGGCCCATCGCCTGCGCCTGCGCCTTCAGCCAGTCGATGATCAGGGTGGTGCAGCGGTCCAGCAGCTTGTGCGCCCACTCCGGCTTCTCCACCAGATCGATCATGAAGTCGGTGGTGCTGCGGACGAACCCGGCGGTGCACATCGGGCCGCGCGAGGTCACCAGCGGCAGGATCTCGCCGGTGTCGAGGATCCGCTGCCGCTGCATCCGGATGCGGTGCAGCGTCATCCCCATGAACGCGTCGGCCTCGACCTCGTAGTCCGGCCAGAGGTCCATGTCCTCGATGTGGTAGAGCGTGTGGTACTCGCTCGGCGTGTTGTCCTGCCAGAACTTGATCTTCGCCCCCAGCGCCGAGGGCTCCGCCGCCATCCCGTACTCCATCCACCACGACGGCACGAAGATGATGTCGGGGAACTCGCGGTGGATCCGGAGGTTGGACTGGAACCACAGCTCGGGATCCAGGAAGTAGTCCATGTGGTTCAGGCCGAGGTAGCCCGGGATCCACGGGCTGTCGATGATCAGCGCCATCGGGACGCGGTCGAGCTTCTCGCGTCGCGCGGCTCGCTTGAACGTCGCCCACTGTTCGGGGCGCATGCGGCGTCTCCTTCGTCGAACGGCCGGTGCCGGGCGGCCGCGGCCGTGGGGGGCCGCGGGCGCGGGGGACGTCGGACTGCCTGTGCTTATCGCTTCCAGGTCATAAAGTCAACAGATGACCTGATAACTCGAGAACTTTGCTCCCGTTGGCGCGCGCGCGGCGCCCCGCCGGCGCTCGGCGGTCCCCTCGTACCATCGAGCCGGGGGCCGAGTTCCAGGCGGGGCGGCGGCGTTACCGGGCCGTGACGGTTGGGCCGGCGGGAGACGGCGGACCCTAGCCGCGCCACCGGGCGGCGGTTTCCTTTGAGCCGATGGGTGCATCTCCCGTGACGCGGCGCGCGATGCAGGCCGGAGCGGCGATCGCCGTTCTGGTCGGCGGCCTCGGGCTCCTCGGCGTGGCGCTCGGCGTCCCGGTCCTCACCAGCGTGGTGCCGGGCTGGACCTCCATCCGCCCGAACGCGGCGCTCGGGGTGCTGCTGCTCGGCGCCGCCCTGTGGCCGCTGCCGGATCGCGTCCCCGCGGCGGGTCGGCGGACGCAGGAGGCGCTCGCCCTGCTGGTGGCCGCGGTGGGCGTCCTCACCCTGGCGGAGTACGTCCTGGGCGTCGACCTGGGCATCGACCGGCTGCTGCTCCCGGAGGCGGCCGTGAGTCAGCCGGCGCTGTTCCCCGGACGGATGGCGCCCACCACCGCGCTCAACTTCTTCCTGCTCGGCGGCGCCCGGCTGGCGATGGACGCGGACGCCCCGTGGGTGGACTGGATCGTCCAGCCGTTCGCCGCCTGCGCGGGCCTGGTGGCCGCCCTGGTGCTGGTCGGCTACCTGTACGACGTCGGCCCGCACGAGCGGGCCGCGCGGATCGTGACGATGTCCGTCAACACCGCCGTCGCGTTCCTCGCGCTCTCGACCGCCACCGTCGCCGGGCGACCGGACTCCGGGATCGCGCGGCTGATGGCCAGCGGGCCGCCGGCGGGCATCATCGCGCGGCGGGCGGTGCCCTGGATGATCGTGATCATCCTGGTGCTGTCGTGGCTCGAGCTGCTCGCGGAGCACGCCGGGCTGTGGAGCGGGGATTTCGGGAACGCGGTCCTGGCGCTGGTGGCGGTGGCGCTGCTGGGCGTCCTGCTGCTGTGGAGCGCGACGCTGCTCGACCGCGCGGAGGAGCGGCGCCGGCAGACGGAGCGCACCCAGCGCGCGATCTACGCGATCGCCGAGTCCACCCACGCGGTGCCGAGCCTGCAGGAGCTGTACGCGGTTCTGCACCGGGTCGTGGGCGAGCTGATGCCGGCCGAGAACTTCTACATCGCGCTCCACGACGCCCGGGCCGGCCTGATCAGCTTCCCGTACTTCGTGGACCAGCACGACCCCGCGCCGCCGCCCAAGAAGCCCGGGCGGGGCCTCACCGAGTACGTGCTGCGGACGGGCCAGGCGCTGCTGGCGACGCCCGAGGTGTTCGCCGATCTCGAGCGCCGGGGCGAGGTCGAATCCATCGGCGCCCCGTCGCTGGACTGGCTCGGCGTCCCGCTGATCGTCGGCGACGCCACGATCGGCGTGCTCGTGCTGCAGACGTACACGGGCGGCGTCCGCTACGGCGAGGAGGAGAAGCGCCTGCTGCAGTTCGTCTCGATCCAGGCGGCGATGGCCATCGAGCGGAAGCGCACCGAGGAGGCGCTGCGGGAGGCGGAGCGCCGGTTCCGGACGGCGCTCGACGGGATGCGCCTGCTGGCCGTCGGTCTCGATGCGGCCGGACGCATCACCTACTGCAACGACTACCTGCTCGACGTGACCGGCTGGCGGCGCGACGAGGTGATGGGCGCGAGCTGGTTCGACCGGTTCATCCCGCCGGACCTCGCGGCCCGCGAGACGCTCGAGCGCGGGGTCGCCACCGGAGACCTCCCGATCCACCACGGGAACGAGATCCTCACCCGCACGGGCGGCCGGCGGCGCGTGGAGTGGAACAACACGGTGCTCCGCGCCCCCGAGGGCCCGGTGGTGGGCTTCGTGGCCATCGGCCAGGACGTGACCGAGCGGTTCCAGCTCGAGGAGCAGCTGCGGCAGGCGCAGAAGATGGAGGCGGTGGGCCAGCTCGCGGGCGGCATGGCGCACGACCTCAACAACCTCCTCACCACGGTCCTGGCGTCCAGCGCGATGCTCGCCGCCGCCGTCCCGGCCGCCGCCGCGCAGCGGGAGGACGTCGAGCTGATCCGGCAGGCGGCCCAGCGCGGGGCGGACCTCACCAAGAAGCTGCTGGCCCTCGGCCGCCGGCAGCCGCTCGACTTCCGGGCGCTGACGCCGGGCCCGCTGCTGGCCGACTTCACCCGCATGGCGCAGCGGGTCCTGCCGGCGGACGTCCGGATCGACCTCAGCATCGCCGCGCCGGACGCGGTGATCCGGGCCGACGAGGGCGCGATGGGCCAGATCCTGATGAACCTCGTGACCAACGCCCGCGACGCGATGCCGGCGGGCGGCACGCTGACCCTCGGCGTGGCGCGCGAGACGGTGGACGAGATGAGGGTCCGCGCCCGCGGCTGGGGGCAGTCCGGCGAGTTCGTGGTGCTGGAGGTGGCCGACACCGGCGCGGGCATGGACGAGGAGACCCGGCGGCGCATTTTCGAGCCGTTCTTCAGCACCAAGCCGGTCAGCGAGCACAGCGGCCTCGGGATGTCCGTCGTCTACGGGCTGATGAAGCAGCACGGCGGCTTCGTGGAGGTCGCGAGTGAGCCCGGGCGCGGCACGTCGGTGCGCGTCTACTTCCCGGCGCTGTCCGGCGCCCCGGCGGTGCCGCCCCAGCCGGACGCGGGCGAGATCCGGGGCGGCACCGAGCTGGTGCTGCTGGTCGAGGACGATCCCTCGGTGAAGCGGGCCACCACGCGCGTCCTCGAGACGTTCGGCTACGCCGTGGTCGGCGCGACGGACGGGCGCGAGGCCCTGGAGTACCTGAGTTCCGGCCAGCCCGCGCCGGCCCTGGTCATCTCGGACGTCGTCATGCCGGGCATCGGGGGCCCCGAGCTGCTGCGCCGGATGCGCGAGGCCGGCTCCCGGGTGAGGATCCTGTTCACCAGCGGCTACACCGAGCGCGACATGAACGAGCGGGAGCGGCTGGATCCGCGGATCCCGTTCCTGTCGAAGCCGTGGACGGTCACGGACCTGCTGCACCGGATCCGCGACGTGCTCGACGCGCCGGACCCGCTCGGCGGCCCGGCGGGCGCGGGCGGGGCGGCGTAGCGCGCCGCCTGGCGGCGCCCGGGCGAGAACGGAGGCCCCATGCGCGTGCTGTACGTCGGCGGGACCGGCGAGATCAGCTTCGACTGCATCCACGAGTCGGTGCGGCTCGGCCACGAGGTCACGGTCTACAATCGCGGCCACCACAACGCCGGCCTCCCGGCCGAGTGCCGGCTCGTCGCGGGCGACGTGCGGGACGACGCGGCCTACGGCCGGCTGGCGCGCGAGGGCTTCGACGCGGTGTGCCAGTTCCGCCTGTTCACCCCCGCGGAGCTGACGCGCGACCTCGGGATCTTCACCGGGCACTGCGGCCAGTACGTCTTCATCAGCTCGGCCTCGGCCTACCGGAAGCCGGTGCGCGGTCTCCCCATCACCGAGGCCACGCCGCTCGACAACCCGCACTGGGCCTACTCGCGCGCCAAGGCCGAGATGGAAGCGCTGCTCGGGGCGCAGGCCGCGCTCCCGTACACCGTCGTCCGGCCCAGCCACACCTACCGCGCGCGCATGCCGACGCCGCTGGGCGGCATCGAGGTCTCGCGGATGCTGCGCGGCAAGCCGGTGGTGCTGCACGGCGACGGCGAGTCGCTGTGGACCGTGACCCACGCCGCGGACTTCGCGCGGCCGTTCGCGCGGCTGCTGGGCGAGCGCCGCGCCCTCGGGCAGGCGTTCCACATCACCGGCGACCGGGCGTGGCCGTGGAACGAGATCTTCGAGGCCATCGCCGCCGCCCTCGGCGTCGGGCTCACGCTGGTGCACGTGGCGAGCGAGACGCTGGTCCGCTACGAGCCGGAGTGGGAAGGGCCGCTGCTCGGCGACAAGGCCGCGTCGGTGCTCTTCGACAACCGCAAGGTGAAGGGCGTCGTGGGCGACTTCGACTGCCCGATCGATCCGTGGCGCGGGATGCGGATGGTGGCCGAGCGTTACCCGCCCGCGGCGAACGACTTCGATCCCGCAGCGGACGCGCTGCTCGACCGGATCGCGCGCGAGCAGGGGGCGCTGGGTCGCTAGGGCGACGTGTCCCGGGCGAACGCGCACATCGCCCGGACGTTGGCCTCCGCGGTGTCGCGTGGAAGCTCGCAGCCGGCGCCCACGATGTACCGCGGCCCCGCCGCGCGATGGCACGCCGCCAGCGCCGCCGTGACCACCGCGGGCGTGCCGTTCCGCATCACGCCGACGGGCTCGACGTTGCCGAGGATGACCTGGCCCGGCATCCGCGCCCGCGCCTGGGCCATGTCCACCGGATAGTCCAGGTCCACGATGTCGCAGCCGAGCCGGCCCATCCCGTCGACGAGGACGTTGGTGTCGCCGCAGATGTGCAGGCGTACCCTGGCGCCCATCGCGCGCACGGCGTCCACCATCCGCTTCTCGTACGGCCAGACGAATCGCTCGTAGAACACCGGCCCCACCAGCGAGGCCGCGGCGTCCCCGATGCCGATCAGATCCACGCCGGCCTCCACCTGGGCCCTCGCGAACCGGATCTCCATCTCCGTGACGAACTCGAACAGGTCGACGATGAACGCCGGGTCGTCGTAGAGGTCGAGCATGATGGTGTTGATGCCCCTGAGGTCGGCGCCCTCGGCCATCGGGCCCTCGATCCAGCCCTCGATCAGCGTATCGCCGCCGACCTCGCGGCGGAACAGCTCCGCGGCGCGCACCCGGTCGGTCATCCGGCCGCCGGCGAGCGGGTCGGGGACCTTCAGGGCGGCGAGCCGGGTCTTGTCCGCCAGCAGGGCCCGCTCCTCCTTGAACGCCGGGGGCTGGTCGTCGAACAGCGCGATGTCCGAGCCGCAGTCCGCGGCTTCCCGCGCGGGATCGGAGATGCAGGAGACGTAGTCGAAGCCGTACCTCTCCACGGTGCGGAGCTGCCCCTCGACCAGCGTGCGGAAGTCCGTCACGTACCGCAGGTACTTCGCGCCGATGACGTCGGCGGCGAACTGCATCGTGATGGGCATGAGCGGCAGGCGGTCGACCGGTCGACCGTCGAGGTGGGCGAGGACGCGTTCGCGGCTGTTCACGGCATCGGTCGTGGTGGAGCATGGAAGCTACCATCACTTCACCACCGGCATCACCCCGCCGCCGTTCAACTCTTCAGCGCCTCCACCGCGGGCACGCTCGCCGCGCGGCGCGCCGGGATCCAGCTCGCCAGCAGCACCACCAGCCCGAGCAGCACGATGATCGCCGCGAGCGTCGCGGGATCCCGCGGCGCCACCTCGTAGAGCAGCGAGCCGAGCACCCGGGTCACGCCGAGCGCGACCACCAGGCCCGCCCCGCCGCCGATCGCGCCGAGCGCGAGGCCGCGCCGCACCACCATGCCCGCCACGTCGCCGGCGCTGGCGCCCAGGGCGACGCGGATGCCGATCTCGCGGGTGCGCTGCGCCACCGAGTACGCGATCACGCCGTAGGTCCCGATGGCCGCGAGGCCGAGCGCCACGGCCGCGAACAGGCCGAGCAGCAGGGCGCCCAGGCGCGAGTAGGCGAGCGACTGCCCCACCCGGTCCTCCATCGTGCGCACGTCGTACACCGGGAAGCCGGGCGCCCAGCGGGCCATGGTCGTGCGCGCGGGGCCCGCCAGCGCCAGCGGGTCGCCGCGCGTCCGGACGAACAGCATCATCCGGAAGTAGAACGGCACCTGGTAGTACGAGAGGTAGACGTCGGCTCCCGGCAGCGAGTCCACGCCCTGGTAACGGACGTCCCCCACCACGCCGACCACGTACGCGGAGTCCAGGCCGCCGCCGGCGGTACGCGACTGCCCGATGACCTTGCCGATCGGATCCTGGCCCGGCCACCAGCGCCGGGCGGCCGTCTGGCTGACCAGCACCGCCATCGGCGTGCCCACCCGGTCGCGCTCGTCGAGCAGCCGGCCGCGCAACAGCGGGATGCGCTCGACGGTCGTCCAGCCGGGCGTGATCCAGTGCACGCCGGCCAGCGGCTCGGTGCCGGGTGCGGCGGCCGGCCGGTCCATGAGGTTGATGAGCGTCCCGGCGCACTGCACCAGCGGCGGGCAGTCGGTCATCCCGGCGCTGGTGACGCCCGGCAGCTCCGCCAGGCGCTGGATGGCCACGTCGTAGAAGCGCGTGATCGAGTCGGGGGCCCATTCGGGGGCGCGGTTGACGCGGAAGGTGAGCGTGTGCCCTGCGTCGAAGCCCAGGTCCACGCCCATCCGGCGCCCCAGGCTCCGCAGCACCAGGCCCGCGCCGGCGAGCAGCACCACGGCCAGCGCGATCTCCGCGGCCACCAGCACGTTGCGGCTGCCCAGCCCGCCGAAGCGCCGGCTCGCCGGCCCGCCGTCGTCCTTGAGGTCTTCGGTGAGCGAGGGCCTGGTGGCCTGCAGCGCGGGCACGAGGCCGAACACGATGCCCGTCACGACGCCCAGCACCAACGTGAACAGCAGGGCCCATGGGTCGAGGCGGATGGCCTGGCTGCCGAGGGTCCCGATGACGGCGCCGCCGTTGCCCTGGAGCGCGGCGGAGAGCTGCAGGGAGGCGAGGCCGCGCGCGCCGGCCCAGGCGAGCCCCAGCCCCACCACGCCCCCGGCGACGCCGAGCAGCACGGACTCGGCCAGCAGCTGCTCGACCAGGCGGCGGCGCCCGGCCCCGAGTGCGATGCGGACGGCGATCTCCTTGCGCCGGCCGGAGGCGCGGGCGAGGAACAGGTTGGCCACGTTGGCGCAGGCGATGAGCAGCACCAGGCCGACGGCGCCGAACAGCACCAGCAGCGTGCTGCGCACCTGCGGGTCCACGCGGGCCTGGTCGAGCGGCTTCGTGGTCGCCCCCCAGTGCCACCCCTGGCCGTTCTGGTCGGGGTAGGCGGCGTCGATGCGGGCCCCGAGCGTCGCGACGACGGCCGCGGCCTGCTCCGGGCTCACCCCGTCGGCGAGGCGCGCGATGGCGAGGAACCGGTGGTCATACGGCCCGGGCGGCTCGGCGCGGGGGTTGCTGCTGGTCAGCGCGGGCAGCCACAGCAGCGCCTGGCCCGACAGGCCCTGGAACCCGGGCGGGGTGACGCCCACGATGGTGTACGGCATGCCGTTCACCAGCACGGTCTGGCCGAGCACGCGGCGGTCGGCGTCGTACAGCCGCTGCCACAGGGCGTCGCTGATGAGCGCGACGTGGCCGCCGTTGTAGTGGGTGGCCTCGTCCGCCGTGAAGTTGCGGCCCAGCGCGGGGCGCACGCCGAGCGTCGTGAGGTACCCGTCGTCCGTGTACTCGCCCTGGTCGCGCAGCGTCTGGTCGCCGTGGCGGATCGTGAACGGCTCGGGGTACCACAGCGTCGTCTGCACGAACACGGGCTGCATCCCGCGCAGCGCCTCGAACTTCGGCCACGACCAGTTGACGTTGTCGCGCGGCGGGAAGTTGCCGCGTCGCGGCACCGTGAGGCTGACGCTCATCAGCCGCCCCGGGTCGCGGAACGGCAGCGGCCTCAGGAGCAGCGCGTCCACCGCCGAGAAGATCGCGGTGTTCGCGCCGATGCCGAGGGCGAGCGTCAGGACGGCGATCGCGGTGAAGCCGGGCGTGCGGCGGAAGGTGCGGACGGCGAAGCGGAGGTCCTGGCCCAGCAGCTCGAGCCAGCCGAGGCCGCTCATCCGTCGCGTCTCCTCGGCGAGATACGTCCGGTTGCCGAACCGGCGCCGCGCGGCATAGCGTGCCTCGTCCTCGTTTGCGTCGGCCGGGCCGTTGGCGTCGTGCGCGAGCTGCGCCGCGTCGCGGTCGAGATGGAAGTCCATCTCCTCGTCCAGCTCGCGGGCGTGCGCGTCGGGGCGGGTGATGGCGCGGAGACGGAACTTGAGCGCATCGAAGAAGGACATCGGCCCTCCCTAGGCGCGGCGCAGGACGCGGTTGATGGCGAGGACGACGGCGTCGAGGGCGGAGATCTCCTCGCCGAGCTGCCGCAGTCCGGCACGGGTGATGGTGTAGTAGCGGGCGCGGCGGCCGGTGGGGGAGGGCAGCCACTTCGAGGTCACCCAGCCGCGGGCCTGGAGCCGCTCGAGCGCGGGGTAGAGCGAGCCCTGCTCGACGCTCAGGGCGTCGTTGGACAGCCGGGCGATGTGCTGGGCGATGCCGTAGCCGTGGAGCGGCCGGAGGCTCAGCGTCTGCAGGATCAGCAGGTCCAGGGTCCCGCGCAGCAGCTCGGTCCTGGGGCTTCTGGGTGCTCGCGCCACGTGTCGCTCCTCCGCCGGTCGGTGGCCGTTACGGTACCGTACGGACCCCCTACCTGTAGAGTTTCGACATATGGAGGCGGAAGAAGGTTGGACGCCCCGGAGGAGCGCGGCGCTTCGCCCTTTCTAAACATGCGGGGGGCGTTCATCGTACAGCTTGGAACGGGTACGAGGTTGCCGGTCTTCCGGGAGGCGGGATGACGACCAGCAGGGCACTGGTGTTCGGGCACGGGTTGGCCGCCATTGCCGTGGTGCTCCTGATCCCGGCCTGCGCCAAGAAGGCGATCGGGCCGAGGAACCCTGCGGTTCCGGTCACGCTCACCGTGGCACGGCGTCAGGCCGTGCCCTATACGATCATCGCGAGCGGCCTGGTCACGCCCTCCCAGACGGCCATCGTATCGCCGCAGGTGGACGGGATCATCAGCAGCGTCGCCTTCCACGAAGGGGACGAAGTCTCCCGCGGCCAGCCCCTGTTCCTGATCGAGCCCCAGCTGTACCGGGCGGCCTACCAGCAGGCGCTGGCGGTGCTGGCCCGGGATCTCGCCACGGCGGACAATGCACGGCGCGAGGCCGCGCGCTACGTGCTCCTCGCGCAGAGCAGTTTCGCGACTCCCGAGCAGGCCGAGCAGGAGCGCGCCACCGCGGCCGCGGCGATCGCGCAGGTGCAGGCGGACAGCGCCGCCGTCGCGACCGCCAAGTTCAACCTCGACAAGACCGTCATCCGCGCCCCGTTCGGAGGCCGGACCGGCGGCCTGCTGGTGCACGAGGGCAACCTGGTGCACGCCGCCGGCTCGAGCGCGCTGGTGACGATCACCCAGCTGCGCCCGATCGACGTGCGCTTCGCGGTGCCCGCTTCGACCCTGCCGCTCATTCAGCGGTACGGCGCCCACGGCGGACTCCGCGTCGTGGTGAGCCAGGCGCAGGCCGTCTCGGACTCGTCGGCGGACACGTCGGGCGCGATGCCGGCCGCGCCGGCGCCGGCGGCCCCCGCGCGCACGGCCGGGCCGCCCAGCGGCCGGGCGTCCACCGCCGGGACCGTGCGCGCCGCTGCCGCCTCCCGCACCCCATCCGGCGCCCCCGCCGACCAGCAGGGAACGCTGACGTTCATCGACAACGCCGTGGACACGACGACCTCGACGGTGATGCTCAAGGCGACCTTCGCCAACCCGACGCGGACGCTGTGGCCCGGGCAGTTCGTCTCCGTGCAGCTGCGCCTGTTCACGGAGGAGCAGGCACTCGTCCTGCCGACGCAGGCGGTGCTCACCGGACAGCAGGGGTCGTACGTCTACGTGGTCGATTCGACGGGAGCCGCGCAGCCGCGGACCGTGACGGTCGAGCGCACCGCCGACACGCTGGCGATCATCCAGCACGGCCTGCGCGACGGCGAGAAGGTCGTGGCCGCGGGGCAGTCGCGCTTGACGGCCGGCGCCAAGGTGAGCCTGCCCGTGGCGGACTCGGCGCGCGCCAAGGCCCCGGCCGGGGCGCGCTCCGCGGGCGGACGCCGCGGTGCGTGACGGGTGAACTTCACCGGCCTGTTCATCCGGCGGCCGGTCATGACGACGCTGCTCATGATCGGCATCCTCGTGTTCGGCATCGTCGCCTACGTGGGGCTGCCGGTCAGCGACCTGCCGACGGTGGACTATCCGACGATCAACGTCAGCGCCAGCCTGTCGGGTGCGAGTCCCGAGACGATGGCGGCCACGGTCGCGACCCCGCTCGAAAAGGCGTTCTCGGCGATCGCCGGCATCGACAACATCACGTCGACCAGCACGCTCGGCTCCACGCAGATCACGCTCCAGTTCTCGCTCGACCGCAACGTGGACGCGGCGGCGCAGGACGTGAACGCGGCCATCTCGCAGACGCTGGTCCAGCTGCCGTCCAACATCATCCCGCCGTCCTACCGGAAGCAGAACCCGGCGGCCGCGCCGATCCTGATGTTCGCGCTCACCTCCAACGTGCTGTCGCTGCCCGCGCTCGACGAGTACGCCGAGACCACCATCGCGCAGCGCCTCTCGATGGTCGACGGCGTGGCGCAGGTGTCCGTCTTCGGGTCCGCCAAGTACGCGGTGCGCATCCAGCTCGACCCGGACAAGCTCGCCACCCGCGGCCTCAGCATCAGCCAGGTCGCGGCGGCCGTGCGCTCCGAGAACGTGCTGATCCCGACCGGCGTCCTGTACGGCCGCGACCAGACGCTCACGATCCAGGCCACCGGCCAACTGTACGACGCCGCCGCGTTCCGCCGGCTGGTCGTGGCGTTCCGCGACGGCGCGCCGATCCACCTCGAAGAACTCGGCAACGTGTTCGACGACGTGCAGAACAACAAGTCGGCCGCGTGGTACAACAAGGACCGGTCCATCGTGCTGGCCGTCCAGCGCCAGCCCGGCACCAACACCGTCGCCGTCGCGACGGCCGTCAAGGCCGCCATGGCCGAGATCACGCCGGATCTGCCCTCCTCGGTCAAGGTGAACGTCCGGTACGACCGGTCCGTCTCCATCGAGAACTCCGTCCACGACGTGAAGTTCTCGCTGGTGCTGGCGCTGGCGCTGGTCGTGCTCGTGATCTTCCTGTTCCTGCGCAGCGTCGTGGCCACGCTCATCCCGAGCCTGACGCTGCCGATGTCCATCGTGGGCACCTTCTCGGTCATGGCGCTGCTCACCTTCAGCGTGGACAACCTGTCGCTGATGGCGCTGACGCTGGCGGTGGGCTTCGTGGTGGACGACGCGATCGTGATGCTCGAGAACATCTACCGCCACCTCGAGATGGGCAAAGCGCCCCTCCAGGCCGCGCTCGACGGCGCCAGGGAGATCAGCTTCACGATCCTGTCGATGACGCTGTCGCTCGCGGCGGTCTTCATCCCGCTCGTCTTCATGGGCGGCATCATCGGGCGGCTGTTCCGGGAGTTCGCGATCACGATCGGCGCCTCGATCCTGGTGTCGGGATTCGTGTCGCTGACCCTCACGCCCATGCTGTGCAGCCGGCTCCTCAAGGCGCAGCAGGACGTCACGCACGGGCCGTGGTTCCTCGCGACCGAGCGGGGCTACGAGCGCACGGCCGCGGCCTACGAGCGCAGCCTGGGCTGGGTGATGCGGCACCGCCCGCTGACGCTGGTGTTCTCGGCCATCATCCTGGTGCTCACGGCCGTGCTGTTCCGGGTCGTGCCGAAAGGCCTGTTCCCGAGCGACGACACCGGCCTCCTGCAGGGGACCACCGAGGCGGCGCAGGGCACGTCGTTCCCCGAGATGGTGCGGCTGCAGCAGCGGGCGGCGGCGCTGCTGGCCAAGGACACCAACGTCGCCGGGTTCATGTCCTCGGCCGGCTCGGGCGGGGGCAGCTCGACCAACCAGGGATCGTTCTTCATCGCCCTGAGGCCGGCGGGCCACCGGCCGACGGCCGACCAGATGGTGGCCCAGCTGTCGCGGCGCCTGTCGGGCATCCCGGGCCTCAACGTCTTCATTCAGAACCCGCCGTCCATCCGGATCGGCGGCCGCGGCTCGAAGAGCCTGTACCAGTTCACGCTCCAGGGGCCCGACGTCGCGAAGCTGTTCGAGGGTTCGGTGCAGCTCCTGGCGCGGCTGCGCGAGGTGCCGCTGATCACGGCGGTCACCAGCGACCTGCAGAACGCGAATCCGCTGGTGACCGTGCGGATCGACCGGGCCCGGGCCGCCGTGGCCGGGGTCACGCCGATGGCGATCGAGCAGGCGCTGGCCAATGCGTACAACGAGCAGCAGACCTCGACCATCTACACCAGCACCAACGAGTACTGGGTGGTGATGGAGTTGCTGCCGCAGGCCCAGCTCGACGCCGCCGCGCTCGCCCGCCTCTGGGTCACCGGGACGAACCGGCGCCTCGTGCCGCTGGCGGACGTCGCCACGTTCCACAGCGGCGTGGGCCCGGTCAGCATCAACCACTCGGGCCAGCTGCCGTCCGTGACCATCTCCTTCAACCTGGCGCCCGGCGTCTCGCTCGGCACGGCCGTGGCCGAGGTGAGCCGCATCGCCGGCCAGACGCTGTCGGGCACGATCTCGACCGCGTTCGCGGGCACCGCCCAGGCCTTCCAGGCCTCGCAGCAGGGGCTCGGCATCCTGCTGCTCATCACGGTCTTCGTGATCTACATCATCCTCGGCATTCTGTACGAGAGCTTCATCCATCCCGTGACGATCCTGAGCGGGCTGCCCTTCGCGGCCTTCGGCGCGCTGCTCGCGCTGTGGATCACCGGCACCGAGCTGGGCGTGTACGGGTACGTCGGCGTGATCATGCTGATCGGGATCGTGAAGAAGAACGCCATCATGATGATCGATTTCGCGGTCGAGGCCGAGCGGGCGGGACATACCACGCCCGCGGCCGCGATCGTGCACGCCGCGCGGGTGCGGTTCCGGCCCATCATGATGACCAGCGTGTCGGCCGTCGTCGGGACGCTGCCCATCGCGATCGGCGTCGGGGCCAGCGCGGCCTCGCGCCGGCCGCTGGGCATCGCCGTCGTCGGCGGGCTGGCCTTCTCGCAGATCGTCACGCTGTTCGTCACCCCGGTGTTCTACACCTACCTGGACGACCTCCAGACCTGGCTCGCCGCGCTGCCCGCGCGGTTGCCCTGGGGGCGGACCGAGGCGGCCGAAGCCGCCGCCCCGGGCGCCGGGGACTGAGCCATGAACTTCACCGGCCTGTTCATCCGCCGCCCGATCATGACCACGCTGGTCATGGTCGGGGTGCTGTTCTTCGGTCTCGTCACCTACCGGCGGCTGCCGGTGAGCGACCTGCCCAACGTGGACTTCCCCACCATCACCGTCACCGCGGCGCTGCCGGGGGCGAGCCCGCAGACGATGGCGGCCACGGTGGCCACGCCGCTGGAGAAGCAGTTCTCGACCATCGCCGGCATCGACAACATGACCTCCACGTCGAGCCTGGGGCAGACGCAGATCGTCATCCAGTTCTCGCTGGACCGCGACGTGGACGCCGCGGCGCAGGACGTGCAAGCCGCCATCACGCAGACGCTGCGCGGCCTTCCGCAGGGCATCACCCCGCCCTCGTACCAGAAGACCAACCCGGCCGATGCGCCGATCGTGACGCTGGCCCTCACGTCCGACGTCCTCCCGCTCTCGGCGCTCGACGAGTTCGGCGAGACCACCATCGCGCAGCGGCTCTCGATGGTCGGCGGCGTCGCGCAGGTGCTGGTGTTCGGCGCGCAGAAGTACGCCGTGCGCATCCAGCTCGACCCCTCGCAGCTGGCCTCGCGCAACCTCGCGCTCGAGGACGTGGTGGCCGCCGTCAGCAGCCAGAACGTGAACCTGCCGACCGGCGTGCTGTGGGGACCCCGGACGGCCCTCACCGTCCAGGCCACCGGCCAGCTGGGCGATGCCGGCGCGTTCAACGACCTGGTGGTGGCCTACCGGAACGGCGGCCCGGTGTACCTGCGTGAGCTGGGCCGCGTCACCGACGACGTCCAGAACAACAAGACCGCGAGCTGGTACAACGGCGCGCGGGCCATCGTGCTGGAGATCCAGCGCCAGCCGGGGACCAACACCGTCGCGGTGGCGAGCCGCATCCGCGCCGCGCTCCTCAAGGTCCAGCGCGAGATCCCGCCCACCGTCCGCGTCCAGACGCTGTTCGACCGCTCCATCACCATTCAGGCGTCGGTGCACGACGTGACGTTCACCCTGGAGCTCACGCTCGCGCTCGTCGTGATGGTGATCTTCCTGTTCCTGCGGAATCTGTCGGCCACGGTCATTCCCAGCCTCGCCCTCCCGATGTCCATCATCGGGACGTTCTCGATCATGTACCTGCTCGGCTACAGCCTGGACAACCTCTCCCTCATGGCCCTCACGCTGGCCGTGGGGTTCGTGGTGGACGACGCGATCGTCATGCTCGAGAACATCGTGCGCCACCTGGAGATGGGGAAACCGCGGCTCCAGGCCGCGATCGACGGCGCCGCCGAGGTGGGCTTCACCATCGTGTCCATGACGCTGTCGCTGTCGGCGGTGTTCATCCCGATCCTGTTCATGGGCGGGATCATCGGCAAGCTGTTCCACGAGTTCGCGGTCACGATCGGCGTCTCCATCCTGGTGTCCGGGTTCGTGTCGCTGACCCTCACCCCCATGCTGTGCAGCCGCTTCCTGCGCTCGGACCACGGCCGGAACCACGGCCGGCTGTACGCGGTGAGCGAGCGCATCTACGACCGCTCGGTCGGCGCCTACACGCGCAGCCTGGCCTGGGTCATGGCGCACCGGTTCGGCGCGCTGATGTTCTCGCTGGTCACGCTGGTGGCCACGGCGTGGCTGTTCTGGGTGATCCCGAAGGGGCTGTTCCCGACCGACGACACCGGCCAGCTGCTGGCCACCACCGAGGCGGCCGAAGGCGTGTCGTTCGACGCGCTGTCCGAGCGGCAGCAGGAGGTCGCCGCCCTGGTGGCGAAGGATCCCGACGTGCTGGCCGTCACGTCGGCCGTGGGGTCCACCGCCGCAGCCAACCAGGGACTGCTCACGATCGACCTCAAGCCGATCTCGCAGCGCAGCCGCAGCGCCGACCAGATCGGGCGCGACCTCGCGGTGGCGACGCAAGCCGTGCCGGACGTCACGGTCTACGTCGAGAACCCGCCTGCGATCTCGATCGGAGGCCTGGCCTCCAAGAGCCTGTACCAGTTCACGCTCCAGACGGGCGACATCACCGTGCTGGACTCCGCCGCGCGCGCGCTCGAGGCCCGGTTGCGGCAGCTGCCGATGCTCACCGACGTCACGAGCGACCTGCTGATCGCCAATCCGCAGGTGACCGTGGACATCGACCGCGAGCACGCCGGACAGCTCGGCGTCTCGGCCACCGAGATCGAGAACACGCTGTACGACGCCTTCGGCCAGCGGCAGGTGTCCACGATCTACACCCCGACCAACGAATACTGGGTCGTGATGGAGCTGCTGCCGCAGTTCCAGCGCGACGTGGCGTCGCTGGGCTCGCTGTGGGTGCGGTCGGCCAACGGGCCCACGGTCCCGCTCAGCGCCGTCGCCGCGTTCCGCGCCGGCGTCGGCCCCGTCACGGTCAACCACGCGGGGCAGCTGCCGTCGGTCACGGTCTCGTTCAACCTCGCCGCGGGGGTGTCGCTCGGCACCGCGCTCAATGCCGTCCAGTCGGCGGCGCACGCGGCGCTGCCGACCTCCGTGACGGCCGCCTTCTCGGGGACGGCCCAGGCGTTCCTCGGCACCCAGCAGGGCCTCGCGCTGCTGCTGGTGCTGGCGGTGTTCGTGATCTACGTGATCCTGGGGGTGTTGTACGAGAGCTTCATCCACCCGGTCACCATTCTGACCGGGCTGCCGTTCGCCGCCTTCGGCGCGCTGGTGACGCTGCTGCTGTGGGGGCTCGACCTGGACGTGTACGGCTTCGTGGGGATCATCATGCTCATCGGCATCGTGGAGAAGAACGCCATCATGATGATCGACTTCGCGCTCGAGGCGCAGCGCGGGGGCGGCACCTCGCCGGAGCAGGCGATTCTCGAGGCGGCGCGGGTGCGCTTCCGCCCCATCATGATGACGACGCTGTCGGCGCTGATGGCGGCGATCCCGATCGCGGTGGGCTGGGGGGCGGGCGCCGCGACGCGGCGGCCGCTGGGCGTGGCTGTGGTGGGCGGGCTCGCGTTCTCGCAGCTCGTGACGCTGTACGTCACCCCGGTGTTCTACACCTACCTGGACGAGCTGCAAAGCTGGTTCGGCCGGCTGCGGGAGGCGAAGTCCGGTGTCATGGCCGGGGATTCGGTGCCGCAGGCGGCGAGCGACTGAGCCGACCGATCAGGTGCCCGGGGTCCGTCGGGTCGCGGCACCCGGGTTCGCCGCGGTCCCCCGGCCGCGCGTCGCCTCGCCGTGCTGACCCGCCGCGCCACTCCCCGCCGTCTCGGTGCACGCCGAGAGGCGGCTCGTGACGGGCGGTGACCGGGGGACCGGTCCATCTCCCGCAGACTGAGCCGGCGTCACCCGCGCAGCGGATCGCCGAGCGGACCGGTCGGCCGGCCGCGCACCGCGGATGGCCGCGCCGTCGCCCCGAATGACGCTCGAATGACGCTCGCCGGCTTTCTTCTCCGTCAGGCTAACCACCGACGAGTCACATGCGCGTCAGATGACGAACGAGCCGGCCGGCCCTCCTCCGAATGACGCTCGACTGACGCTCACCACGCTGGGCGCCTGGTCGCTCACGTATTCGTCGTCGGGACAACCACTTACAACCCTGCTCGGGCCCGGCAAGCCGCTGGCGCTGCTGGTCTACCTGGCGCTCGCCCCCGGGCGCACCGTCCGGCGGGAACACCTGCTCGACCTGCTGTGGGCCGACGTGGAGCCGGACGCCGCCTCGCACTCGATGCGCCAGACCATCTGGCTCATCCGCCGCCGCCTCGGCCGCGAGGTGCTCAAGGTCGCCGGCGACACCGTCCTGCTCGCCGCGACCGTGGAGACCGACCGCGACGCCTTCCTGGCCGCCGTCCAGGCGCAGCACGTCGAGGCCGCCTTCGCCCTCTACCGCGGGGAGTTCCTGCCGTCGTTCGCCGCGCCCGGCGGCGCCGAGTTCGAGCGGTGGGCGGACCTCGAGCGCGACCGCCTCCGCGCGCAGTTCGTCCATGCCGCGCAGACGCTGGTCCGGCACAAGCTCGCCGCCGGCCAGTCGCGCGACGCCCTCGCCTGCGCGCGGCGGGCGCGCGACGCCGACCGCTCGATCGAGGCCAGCTGGCGGCTGGTGCTGGAGGCCTGCGTGTCGGCCAACGACGCGCTCGGCGCGGCGCTCGAGGCCGACCAGCTCGAGTGGTTCTTCGCCGCCGAGTCGCGGGAGCCCGAGCCGGCCACCCGCGCCCTGCTGCGCGCCGTGCGGCACGCGCCGGAGGGCGAGGAGGAAGCGGGCGGCCGGTCGCTGGTGGCCGAGCTGGTGGGCCGGGAGCGCGAGTTCGCCGCGATCCTGGCCGCGTGGGCGGGCGCGCGGCGCTCGCCGGGCCGCCACCTGCGGGTGACCGGCGGCCCCGGCCTCGGCAAGACGCGGCTGCTGCACGACATCCTGGCCCGGCTGCGCGCGACCGGCGCCCGGGCGCTGTACGTGCGCGCCAACCCGGGGGCGCGCCACGTCGCTTACGCGTTCGTCAGCGACCTCGCCACCCAGGTGGCGGCCCTGCCCGGTGCCATCGGCATCTCGCCCGGCAGCGCCGCCACCCTGGTCGGCCTGAATCCGGCGCTCGCGTCGCGGTTCGCCGCCGCGGCGGAGCGGGCGGACGGCGACGAGATGCTCCGCCACCGCACCTCCGCCCTGGTGGAGCTGCTCTCGGCCGCGGCCGCCGAGAGCCCGGTCGCGCTGCTGCTCGACGACGTGCACTGGGCCGACGGTGCCTCGCGACAGGTGCTGCGCGGCGTGCTGCCGAAGCTCGAAGGGTTCCCCGCGCTGGTCGTGAGCGCCTCCCGCCCGGGCGCGGGCGACGACCTCGCGGCGCCCGGCGACGACCAGGTGGCGCTCCAGCCCCTGACCGAGAGCGAGAGCACGGCGCTGCTGGCCAGCCTGGCGAGCATCCCGAACGAGCCATGGTGGGGCGAGTTCTGCGTCGCCCTCCACGCCGGCAGCCGCGGCGTGCCGCTGCTCGCGCTCGAGATGCTCCAGCTCGCGATGGAGCGCGGGCACCTGGTGCGGGACGAGGCCGGCTGGCGCTGCACCGACCGCGAGGCCCTCCTCGGGCAGGTGAGCGCGGGCGGCCCGCTGCGCCATCGCATCGCGCAGCTCGGACGCGAGGAGGGCCGGCTGCTGCTCCTGCTGGCGCTGGCCGGGACGCCGCTGGGCGTCGGGTCGCTCGCCGCCGCTGCCGGGCGCGGCGCCGAGGACGTGGACGAGGACGTCAACCACCTCGAGCAGCGCGGCCTGCTGGCCCGCGTGGGCGGCGAGTGGGAGCCGGCCCACGACGAGATCTCGCGCCTGGTGGAGGAGCAGTCGGCGCCGGATGCCGCGCGCGAGGCGCACGCCGCGCTCGGCACGCTGTTCGCCCGGCAGGCCGCCGAGAACCCCCAGGTCCTGCCGCGCTGCGCGCAGCACCTGCTCGCCGGCGGACGGGAGCCGGCGGTGGGCGACGTGCTGCGCCGCTGGGTGGCCCAGGCCCGGCGCAGCGGCGATCGCCGCTCGCTGCGCAGCCTCGCCGCCGAGCTGATGGGCGAGGGCGCCCGGCCGGGGGCCGCCGGGCGCCTGGTGCGGCGCCTGCCCGCGCACGTGCGCCTCGGACTCGACACGCCGCGCCGCATCGCGTCGGCGGCCGCCCTCACGCTGCTCGTGGCGGCGGGCGCCACCGCGCTGGCGCTGCGGACCGCGCGCGAGCCGGACGCCGTCCTGGTCGTGCTCCGGCCCGCCGGCGCGGACAGCGCCACGCCGGTCGGCATCCCGCTGTACCGCGACGCGCCCGCGAGCGGTGCGCTCGACGTCCGCCGGCCGCCGCGCACCGTCACGGTCCTGCCGAAGCGGGTCGCGATGCTGCGCAGCTCCTACGAGCCGCAGCCCGGCGGCGACCAGTGGCTGTTCGTCCGGACCGCGCCCGATTCGGGCGGCGAGGACGTGTTCCTGCTCCGCCCGGACGGCACCGAGCGCCGGCTCACGGCGTCGCGCGGCGACGACCTCGGCCCGCACTGGTCCCCGGACGGCGCCCGGATCGCGTTCTCCACCGACCGCTGGAGCACCGAGAGCCACAGCAACGTCGCGGTCATGGACCTCGCCACCGGCCGGGTGCAGCGCCTCACGTCGGGGGAGGCGCGCGACGTGTATCCGGTGTGGTCGCCGGACGGCACGCGGATCGCGTTCGTCCGCACCTACTACAGCGACCGCGCGAGCGAGGTGTGCTGGGTCGCCGCCGACGGCTCCGCGACGCGCTGCTTCGCGACCCCGGGCTTCGGCCCGCACAAGGTGTCGGGGTGGCGCGACGCCGACAGCCTGGTCGTCGAGGGCGAGGCGGACGACGGCTCCGGACTCACGGCGATGCTGGATCTCGTCTCCGGGCACCGGTCCGGCGAACGGCGCGCGCAGTGGTCGTGGCTCAGCGCGGACGGCCGCTGGCTCCTGTGCGCGTGCAGCGGAGGCCGGTCGGATCAGGCGGCGCTGCGTCTGATCCCGCTGGAGCGCCCGGAGCGCGCGAGCCTCATCGAGCCCGACAGCCTGACGGACGAGCAGTCGCTGGTGATCCGGATCCCGGCCGGCCGGACGCGCCCGTTCCTCAGCCGCCTCGTGATCCGGGCGCCGGCCGACGGCACCGTGCCGCTCGGCGCTCCCTACCGCCTCCTGGCCTCGGGCCTCGACTCGCGCGGGGACCCGGCGCCCGACATCCCGGTGCTGACGTGGCGGAGCGCCGATCCGACGGTGGCGACCGTGGACACGCTGGGCGTGGTCCACCCCGTGCGGACCGGCGACGTCACGATCACCGCCTCGGCCGGCGGCTGGCGCAAGGCGAGCACGCAGCTCCGGGTGCGCGTGCAAGCGGCAGCCGTGGTGATGGCGGAGGACTGGAGCCGCGGCCTGGACCAGGGGTGGCGGCCGTTCGGCGATCCGCTGCCGCTCGAGGTCGTGGGTCCCGGCGGCACCGAAGCCCTCTGGCACCACGGCGACAGCAGCTTCGCCTCGGGGGTCTACAGCCGGCGGTCGTTCGACGGCCCGGCCGGACTGGCCGTCGAGCTGCGCCTCTCGACGCCGGTGGACCGTCTCACCTGGCAGAACGTGAACGTCGATCTCGAGGCCGCCGTGGACTCGGCGGCGCTGGAGCGGTGGGACCACCGCACCGGGGCGCCGCCCGATCACCTGGACGTCCACCACTCCTGCGGAACGGGCTTCCCCGGCGGCGAGGGTGCGCGGAACCTCGGCACCGTGACGGTCACCGCGGCGACCTCGCGCCGCGTCGCCGTGGAGCCCGCGCTGCGCTCCGGCCGCTGGTGGACGCTGCGGCTGCAGATCTTCCCGGACGGGCGATGCGGCGTGGCCGTGAATGGCCGCGCGCGCGCCATCCTGCCGGAGCCCCTCCGCCTCGAGCGGCCGTTCCTCCTGTTTCTCCAGGGCTACTCGTACCACACCCGCATGCTGGTCGGGCCGCTGACGGTGTGGGAGGGCGTGCCGGGCGGGGTGGACTGGGAGCGGGCGGGCCGCGCGGAGCCGGGGAGCGTCGCGCGTGCGGGCCGGGGCGGCCGCAACCGCCCGGCCCCGAGTCGATAGCCGCTCCCTCGCGCGCGGCGCCCGCCGCCGGCGTCACGGCCCCGCGGGCTGGAATCCCTCCACGCCGAGCTGCCACAGCAGGAAGGCGTAGGTGTCGGTCGTCTCCGCCTCCGCCTGGCTGTAGGTCGAGCCGACCCCGTGCCCGCCCTCCATCTCCACCCTGAGCAGCACCGGCCGGCCGCTCGACGTCGCCGCCTGGAGCCGCGCGGCGAACTTGGCCGGGATCCAGGTGTCCACGCGCGGGTCGTTCATCCCCGCGGTCAGGAGCATCGCCGGGTACGCGGTGCCCGCGCGCACGTGGTGGTACGCGTCCATCGCCAGCAGCTCGTGGAAGCCCACCGGTGTGGTCGGGTCGCCGAACTCGGGCCGGTTGGCGGGGCCGCCCACGCCCACCAGCATGTCGCGCACCGGGTTCGTGGCGCCGACCCTCGGCACCGCGGCGCGGAACAGCTCCGGCCGCTCGTTCACCGCCATCCCGATCTGGATGCCGCCGGCGCTGGTGCCGGTGCCCGCGAGCTTCGCCGGCGAGGTCCATCCCTGCTTGACCAGGTATTCGGCGCAGGCGATGAAGTCGCGCCAGGTGTTCGACTTCCTGGGGCCGCGGCCGGCCTGGTGCCACGCCTCGCCGAACTCGCCGCCGCCGCGGTCGTGGCACACCGCGAACACGCCGCCGTGCTCGAGCCAGGCGAGCAGGGTCGGACTGAAGTACGGATCGTAGCTGATGCCGTACGAGCCGTAGCCGTCGAGCAGCGTCGGGTTGGAGCCGTCGCGGGCCGCGTCCTTCCGGTGCACGATCGACAGCGGCACCAGCGTCCCGTCCCAGCTCGGCACGCGCACCTCTTCGGAGGCGATGGCGGAGAAGTCGGCCGTCGAGGGCTCCTTGAGCCTGGTGTCGGTCATCCGGCCGGTGGCGGGGTCGAAGCGGTACCACAGGGTGGAGTGCGTCCACGACGACAGCGCGACGATCGTCCCCGCGCGCCGCTGCATCGTCACCAGGCCGCCGACGGAGCCGTCGAACGGGAGCCGCACCGGCGCCGCCGTGCGGGCCCCGTACGCGAGCCGCCACACCCGGCCCAGGCCGCCGTCCAGGGTCTGGACGTAGAGCGCGTCCCTCGCGGCGCCGACGCTGCGCACCACCGCGTCGCTCTGCGGGACGACCGTCGCGGCGTGCGCGAGGTCGGGGCGGCGGAGGCTGGTGCGGAGCACCTTGAAGCGCGGCGCGTGGTCGTGCGAGAGCAGGAACGCGTCGTCGCCGTGGACGTCGAGGCCGGTCACGCTGTCGGGGACGTCCACCAGCGGCCGCCAGCGGGCCGTGCCGTCCCGCACCTCGGCGAGCGGCGCCACGTAGGCGGTGACCTCGTTGAGGACGCCGTGGCCGAGCACCGTGACGGCCCAGGCGGATCCCGGGAAGGTGAGCACCACCGGGAAGTCGTCCTCGCCCGGCTTCACGCCCGGCGAGACGCCGATGCCGACCACCGGGACGTCGAGCGAGTCCGCGCGGCCGAGCACGTGGAGCAGGGCGCGGCTGTTCTTGTACTTGTGGGCGATGGGCTCGTCCGGCCCGAGCTTCTGGAGCCGGTTGTAGAAGAACGACCGGCCGTCGGGGCGCCAGCCCACGGCGCCGACGTCGGTCCGGTCGATGGAATCGGGGAGGGTGCGGCCGGTGGCGAGGTCCAGGACGCGCAGGATGGCGTTCTCGGAGCCGCCGGGCGAGACGCCGTAGGCCACGTAGCGGCCGTCCCACGACGGCGCGAAGTAGTTGATGGCCCACGGCGGGCCGCCCGGCGCGCGGAGCTTCTCGGGATCCACCAGCAGCCGCTCCGGGCCGTCGAGGCGGTCGCGCACGTAGAGCTTCTGCTGGTCCTCGCCCGGGAGCCGCTTGAGGTAGAAGATCCGCGCGCCGCCGAACTGCACGCCGCCGACCGAGGAGCCGGCGTTCGACAGCGCGTGTACCCGGGCGGCGAGCGCGGCCCGGCCGGGGATGGCCTCGAGCACCCGGCGCGCGTAGTCGGTCTGCGCGTGCAGCCACTGCACCACCGCCGTGTCCTTGAGGTTCTCGAGCCAGCGGTAGGGATCGGTGACCGTGGTGTCGAACATCGTGTCCGTCACCGTCCGCACCGGCGTTGCCGGCGGGCCCGCCTGCGCGGCGAGGAGGCGGGGGATCAGGGCCAGGAGCAGGGCGGCGGCCGGGCGCGACGAGCGGGGGACTCGCATGGGAGGCCTCGGGGGTCGGGGTTGGCGGCACCTACGATACGCCGGGGCGGGCGGTTTCGACATAGCCCTGCCGGGCGGGCGTGCGGCGGGCGCCGCCCCCCCTGCGCTCCGCGGCCCCGACGACAGCCGGGGCCGGGCACGGGGCGGTGGAGCTGGGCCGGGTGCCGCCCGCTACGGCACGCCGATCTCGATGCCGATGATGCAGATGTTGGCGTTGGCGCCACCGGTGCTGAAGGTGAAGCTCGGCGTCGTGGTCCCCGTGACCTTCTGCTCCGTCGCCATGTCGAGGTCGCTGCCGTCCGAATTGTCGAGGAGCAGCGTGTAGCCGGAGCCCGCGTGGTACCCGTAGGTCCCGTTGATGGTGGTCGCCGCGTACACCGCGTTGCCGCTGTGGATGGCGCTCAGCGGGGGGCTGAGCGTGATCGAGGAGACGTTCTGGTTGAGGATGACGAAGCTGCCGGTCTGGACGATCGCATCCGAGCCGTTGGTGCCGGTCGTGGCCATCCCCGTCACGTAGTCCACCGTCCAGGTGAAGTCGGTCAGCGAGGCATCGTCGGTTCCGTAGTCCACGGTCGTCGTGGCCGTCGTCGTGCTGGTCACCAGCGCACGGTATACGGAGAGCCGCCGGGATCCGGTGCAGGTGCCGCACCCGGGGATCTCGTTCATCGTCACGTCCGTCACCAGCGTCCAGGTGACGCCGCTCGACGCGACGGTCGGCGCGAGCGGGATCCCGCCTTGCTTGCGGGCGGCCACGGTCAGGAGGTAGAGGCGCGGCGTGCCCGTGTAGGTGAGCGAGCCGGTCGAGTACGGCCCGGTCGCGACGGCGTGGCCGCCCGTCTCGTGCGCGACGACGACGGTCCCCGCGGTCCCCGTCGCGGTGAAGGTGACGGGGCTCCCGGTGAGGCCCGCCGACGTGGCGCTCAGGGTGTTGGTCCCGGCCGTCGTCCCCAGCGTCCAGCTCGTGACCTGGGCGATCCCGCTGGCGTTGGTCGTGACCGGCGTCGTCGGCACCACAGTGCCGCCGCCCGAGGCGACGGCGAACGTGACGCCGACGCCGCTCACCGGGTTGTTGTTCGCGTCGCGCACGATCACCGACGGCGGCACCGCCACGGCGGTGCCCGTCCTGGCCGACTGGTTGTTGCCGGCGTTGATCGCGATCTGGGTCGCGGCCCCCGCCGTGCCGGTCGCGGTGAACGTGACGGGGCTTCCGGTGAGGCCGGCCGAGGTCGCGGTGAGCGTGTTGGTCCCGGCGGTCGTGCCGAGCGTCCAGCTCGTGACCTGGGCGATCCCGCTGGCGTTGGTCGTGACCGGCGTCGTCGGCACCACGGTGCCACCGCCCGAGGCGACGGTGAACGTCACGCTGACGCCGGCGACCGGATTGTTGCCCGCGTCGCGCACGACGACGCTCGGCGCCACCGCCACCGCGGTGCCGGCCGTGGCG
>DATJUT010000013.1 GCA_035502185.1 Gemmatimonadales bacterium | reverse complement strand
CGGCAGCACATGTTCGAGGACGAGGAGATCTACGACGAGATCGGGGGAGTGCTGGCGTATGCCTGAGACGACCAAGGAAGCGGCCCCGGGGGCGACGGCGGCCCAGGAGCGGTTCGAGCCGAGGATCGTCGCCTTCTTCTGCAACTGGTGCACGTACCTGGCGGCCGATCTCGCGGGCACGACCCGGCTCAAGTACGCGCCGAACGTGCGGGTGGTGCGCGTGATGTGCTCCGGGCGGATCGACCCGCAGTTCGTGCTCGAGGCCTTCGCCAAGGGCGCGGACGGCGTGCTGATCGGCGGGTGCCATCCCGGCGACTGCCACTACGAGTCCGGCAACTACAAGACCCTGCGCCGCTACGCGCTGCTGCACCGGATGCTCGCGGAACTGGGCATCGAGGAGGAGCGGTTCCGGCTCGAGTGGATCTCGGCGTCGGAGGCGGAGCCCCTGCGGGTGGTGGTGAACGACATGGTGGAGAAGGTCCGGGCCCTCGGGCCGCTCAACCTGGAGATCCCGGCGGAGCGCACGCCCGAGCCGGTCGAGGAGGTCGCGGTTCCATGACGGCCAAGCCGAAGGTCGCGTTCTACTGGTGCGCCTCGTGCGGCGGATGCGAGGAAGCCGTGGTGGACCTCGCCGAGAAGGTGCTCGACGTGGTGGCCGCGGTGGACATCGTGTTCTGGCCGGTGGCGCTCGACTTCAAGCGCCACGACGTCGAGGCGATGGCCGACGGCTCGTTGGCCGCCGCGTTCATCAACGGCGCCATCCGCAGCACCGAGCAGGAGGAGATGGTGCACATGCTGCGCCGCAAGGCGCAGGTGGTCGTCGCCTTCGGCTCCTGCTCGCACACGGGCGGCATTCCCGGGCTGGCGAACCTCTCCGACCGCGAGGCCGTGATGGCGACGGCCTACCGCGAGAGTCCCAGCCTCGTCAATCCGGACGGCGTGATGCCGCAGCTGGGCTACGACGAGAACGGCCACCACGTGAGCCTGCCGGAGCTGTACGACACCGTGCGCACGCTGGACCAGGTGATCGACGTCGACTACTACCTGCCCGGCTGCGCCCCGACGCCCACCCTCATCGCCAACGCGGTGATGGCCCTGCTCTCGGGCAACCTGCCGGCCAAGGGCAGCGTGCTGGCACCGGACGTGGCGCTGTGCGACGAGTGCCCGCGACAGAAGACCAAGCCGGAGAAGCTGGCCCTCAGCGCGTTCAAGCGGCCCTCCGAGGTGGTGCTGAACCAGGAGGACTGCCTGCTCGCGCAGGGCGTGCTCTGTCTCGGCGCCGCGACGCGCTCGGGGTGCGACGCGCTGTGCATCAAGGGCAACATGCCCTGCACGGGATGCTTCGGGCCCACCAGCCGGGTCCGGGACCACGGGATCAAGGCCATGTCGGGCATCGCCTCGACCATCGGCAGCAACGACGCCGCCGAGATCGAGAAGATCGTGACCGCGATCCCCGACCCGATCGGGACGTTCTACCGCTACAGCCTGGCCGCGTCGCTCCTGAGGCGGCGGCGGCTGGGCGCGCCGGCGTTGTACTGAGGACGAGGCATACCGCCGTTGCCCGGGCAGGCGGCCCGGCCGGCCACCGAGAGGGAAGGGCGCAGATGAGCGAGCGGAAGAAGCTGATGATCATCGACGACGACCCCGAGTACGTCGCGGCCACCCGGGCCGTGCTCGAGGGGGCCGGCTACGAGACCGACGTCGCCTACAACCCCCGCGAGGGGCTGGCGGCGCTCCGGGCCCACCGGCACGACCTGCTGCTCCTCGACCTGCTGATGGGGCGGGGGGCGGAGGGCGTCACCGTGGCGCGCGCCATCCGGGCGGACCCGGGCCTCAAGCGGCTCCCGATCCTGGTGGTCACGGGGCTCCGCACGCAGCTCGCCTCGATCTTCGGGAACCGCGCGCTCCACACGGACGACATCCCGCTCGACGACCTGCTCGAGAAGCCGGTGGTGCCCGCCGTGCTGCTGGAGAAGGTCGCGGCCCTGCTTCACCCGGCGGCGTCGGCACAGCCGGTGTCCTGAGGGGAGTGCCATGAAGACGACGATGTCCTTCGCGGACGAGATCTCCAACGTGATGTACGCGACGGGTACGCGCGGATTGAACAGCTGCATCCAGTGCGCGACCTGCTCGGCGACCTGTCCGGCGGCGGACTACATGGATCACACGCCGCGCCGGCTCATCGCCATGATCAACGCGGGGCTCAAGGACGAGGTGCTGGCCAGCAACACGTTCTGGACCTGCGCCTCGTGCTATTCCTGTTCCGCGCGCTGCCCGAAGGAGATCAAGCCCTCCGAGCTGATGTACGCGCTCAAGCGCTACTCCATCTGGCACCGTCGCTACCGCAGCAGGCTGGTCGGCCCCGCCTTCTCCCGCCGCTTCGTGCGGACCATCATGCGCACCGGCAAGTCGTACGAGCCGGGCTACGCGCCCGCATTCATCTTCGAGGGCGGGCCGGTTGGCATGGTGCGGGAGATGCGGTTCGCGATGCGGCTGATGGCCAAGCGCCGGATCGCGCTGGTGCCCTCGCGCGTCAAGCGGGTCGCGAACTTCCGGCGGATGCTGAGCCGGATCATGCCTCTGGAAGGTGTCGCATGAAGCGGTACGCCTACTACCCGGGGTGCTCGGCGGAAACCGTCTCCGCGAGCTACCACGTGTCCACGCTCGAGACCGGCGCCCGGCTCGGCATCGAGTTCCAGGAGATCGAGGACTGGAACTGCTGCGGGGCCACCCCGTACACCAACATCGACGAGCTGCTGGCGCACGGCCTGTGCGCGCGCAACCTGGCCATCGCCGAGAAGGCCGGCCTCGACGTCGTGGCGCCGTGCAACGCGTGCTTCAAGAACCTCCACCACGCCAACGCCGAGCTGAAGGCCGACAAGGACCTCGCGGAGCACATCAACTTCGCGCTCGAGGCCGACGGCCTGCACTACGGCGGCGCGGTGAACGTCCATCACCTGATCCACGTGTTCGTGAAGGACGTGGGCCTCGACGCGATCAAGAAGCAGGTGAAGCAGCCCCTCAAGGGCCTGAAGGTCGCCGCCTACTACGGCTGCCAGCTGGTCAGGCCGGACCGCGGCGACGGGTTCGATCCCGAGGCCCCGAGCTACTTCGAGGACCTCCTGAAGACGATCGGCGCCGACGCCGTGGACTTTCCGTACCGGCTGCACTGCTGCGGGGCGTCGCTGATGATCGCCAACCGGCGGGCCGCCCTCGCGATGGTGCGCGACCTGCTGCGGGCCGCGGTGCAGGCGAAGGCCGACGTGATCGCCACCGCCTGCCCGCTGTGCCAGCTCAATCTGGAATGCTACCAGCAGGACGTGAACCGCGAGTTCGGCACCAAGTACAAGATCCCGGTGCTGTACTTCACCCAGCTGATGGGGCTCGCGATGGGCATCGAGCCCAGGAAGCTGGGGATCGGCACCGAGGTCGTATCGCCGCAGCCCGTGCTGGACTGCGTGGCGCGCCGGCCGGCCCCCGCGGCGGCGGCGGCGCCCGCGAAGCCGGCGGCGGCTCCGGCGGCGGTGCCTCAAACCGTGAAGGCGGGACAACCATGACGCAGGCGACGACGCCGGCCGGCTCGCCGGCCGCCAAGACCGCCCCGGGTGGCGGGCGCAAGATCAGTATCGACCCGATCACCCGGCTCGAGGGCCACGGGAAGATCGAGATCTTCCTCGACGAGCGGGGCGACGTCAGCCGCGCCTTCATGCAGGTCCCGGAGCTGCGCGGCTTCGAGCAGTTCGCCAAGGGCCGCCTCGCCGAAGACATGCCGCAGATCACCTCGCGCATCTGCGGGGTCTGCCCGACCGCGCACCACATGGCGGCGACCAAGGCCCTGGACGACCTGTACCAGGTCGAGCCGCCGCCCGCCGGGAAGGCGATCCGCGAGCTGGTCTACAACGCGTTCATGGCCGAGGACCACGCGCTGCACTTCTACTTCCTCGGCGGGCCGGACTTCGTGGTCGGCCCCACGGCGCCCGCGGCCGAGCGGAACATCCTCGGCGTCATCGCCAAGGTGGGCACCGAGACCGGCAAGACGGTCATCGCGATGCGGCGGCGGCTGCGCGAGCTGATCGCCATCGCCGGCGGCAAGGTCATCCACCCCGTCCTGGGACTCCCCGGCGGCGTCGCCAAGCCGATCAAGCCGGAGGAGCAGAAGCAGTTCCAGGTGCTGGCCGCCGACGCGGTCAAGTTCGCCCAGTTCACGCTGCAGGTGTTCGAGGACGTCGTCCTCAAGAACCCGGAGTACGTGAAGCTCATCACCTCCGACACCTTCACCCACCGTACCAACTACATGGGCATGGTGGACGACCAGGACCGGCCGAATTTCTACGACGGCAAGCTCAAGGTCGTGTCGCCGGAAGGCAAGGAGATCGCCCGGTTCGCGGCCCGGCAATACCTCGACTTCATCGCCGAGCACGTCGAGCCGTGGAGCTACATGAAGTTCTGCTACCTCAAGCCGCTGGGGTGGAAGGGCTTCACCGAGGGCGCGGACAGCGGGATCTACGCAGTGGCGCCGCTGGCGCGGCTCAACGTCGCGTCGGGCATGGCGACGCCGCTCGCGCAGCAGGCCTACGAGAAGATGTTCGAGACGCTCGGCGGCAAGCCGGTGCACCACACGCTCGGCAACCACTGGGCCCGCGTCATCGAGCTGCTGTACGCGACGGAGCGGCTGCAGGAGATTGCCGCCGATCCGGTGCTGGTGGACAAGAACGTCCGCACCCTGCCCACGGTGAAGCCGTCCGAGGGCGTCGGCGTCGTCGAGGCGCCGCGCGGGACGCTGATCCACCACTACAAGACCGACGAG